>NZ_JAZFTO010000086.1:0-9217 GCF_036446775.1 Candidatus Desulfatibia sp. | reverse complement strand
TAGGCCTGGCGGCCTTCGTTTAGAATGAAGGATATACTCTCATCTTTTACTGTTAGTTCAGATACATACACATTTATATCTTGACAGACATAAAGTGGGGCCAGGTTCTTGTTATTTGAACTGGATATAATTTGTAATAATTTATTCTTTCTGTCTTCGAAAGAAAATTTATGGAGATCATATCTAACAGGTAGATTTTTTGCCTCTGGTAAAATCCATATTTGAAGAAAACGGCACCAATCATTCTGCTCATTAAGCTCAGAATGCGTCACGCCCGTTCCAGCTGAAATACACTGTACATGTCCACGACTAAGAACTTCATGGTTACCAGCACTGTCACGATGTGTAAGTTTCCCGGCAACTATATAACTGAAAATTTCCATATCCCGGTGAGGATGAGTACCAAAACCGCTATTAGGCTTTACATTATCATCATTTATTACTCTTAAAACTCCAAAATTCATATTTTTAGGATCATAATAATTGGCAAACGAAAAATGAAAATATGTATTGGCCGGATGCATATCACTATCCTCCAAATAATGAAGGTCTTCGGCATTTATTTTGTTGTATTCTTTCATCATCCACTCTTTGCTTTAATCGGTAGTCTAAACCTTCCACGCAGATAATATTGATTGTGATTGATGTATTGTTCCTGCGCCAAAGGCACCATTGGATTAATAACATAGAAGGTGTGGCTTGCAAAGCTTGAATTTGGGGAGGTCTGTTTTTTTAATACTCCGCTTGCGGCGGGGAGCTTCATTTAAACTGTAGTTTCAACGGCTCTGAGTTGTGGCTATTGAGTCTACTGGCGTTGTCAAATACGGCAACGCCAAAGGGATATTTTCTTCTGGTATTGAATTGAACATCATCGACGTTGCCGGTTTTGAGTTTTCTCGACATCATGACGGTCCATGTGCCGTCCTTCCAGACACCTTTTGCTTTAACATCTGCAAAACTGTCCTTCCATACGGGATAAAGCATGTAACCGGGGATTTCATCTCCTTCCTTGAATATCGAGTAATCCTTTATCTCGACCGCCTCGGTAACAAGAAGCGAACCTTTAATTGACGCAGGTTTAGCGGGATCCTGCATATGGGAAGGTTTTAATTTGTCCTTGGTCAAGTTGCTCTTGGCCTTAGTCTTTGAACCGGCATCTCTTTTTTTTCCTGCTCCAGGCTCCCTGCTCGGATTATCGATTACAAAGCCATCTTCGGTATAACCCACGGGATTTGATCTGACAGATTTCCAGTGCCAAAGATCGGCTTTTTCGTTGGAGGAGTTTGTTGAATAATACCATTCTTTTTTGTTCTTGGAATCATGATGGCAAAAGACCGTGCAACCCTTGCTGGCGAATTGGTCCACCCTGGTTATGGGCCAAACCATTCCTAATCGGTCTTCATCACCCTTTAGCTTGGTCCATTTGCCTCCCGTAAATTTCCATCTATTTATGTTCAAGGTTAAATCCTTGTCAGGCCACTTTAAGAGGAAAAAAATTTTATCTTTGGTGTAAACTGATTTTACCTTTAACTTAAACCATATGCCTTCAACCGTTCCGGCCCCTTCTTGAACAAACACTGCTTCTTTAGCCTCCCCCCATTGAGGGCTGCTTGCATCTACCGGTGCTTTTTTTACCTTTTGGGAAATTAACACCTGATCCCCTCTGTGCTCTATGGCCTCGGCGACCGATACACTAAAGACAATTAAGCAACCAACGATTAAAAAAAGCATAAATACCGCAAAACCTTTTTTCATTTTAACCGTCCTTTTATCTTTTGCTGATTTGACAAACTTGAGAATGCTCTCGATCGATAGGAAAATCAAAATTCAGGCTCTATTTTTAAATTAGTGCTAACTTCCCCGTGAAAAATAGTTAAGCAGGGCCATTAATCCCAAATGATGGGGGGTTACAATTAAAACTGACGCGGTAGCATTAACAAATATATCCAAAATCTGCTTGGATGTAAAGGAAACAGGGTCCGTTAAAAACGGGCCCTATTTCCTTTCATTTAAATTAGTGCCCGTTTTTATTTAAACTGTAGTTTCAGCGGCTCTGAATTGTAGCTATCATGATCCCCTGAGTTGTCAAATATTGCAATACCAAAAGGGTATTTTTTTCTGGTATTGAATTGAACATCATCGTCGTGGCCGGTTTTGAGTTTTCTCGACATCATGACGGTCCACTGCCCGTCTTTCCAGATACCTTTTGTTTTTATATCTGCAAAACTGTCTTTCCATACGGGATAAAGCATATACGCGGGGATCTCATCACCCTCCTTGAACGTCGAAGAACCCTTTATTTCAACTGCCTGTGCAACAAGCAGGGAGCCTGGAATGGTTGCCGGCTTAGAAGGATCCTGCATATATGCCGGGCCCGATTTATCTTTGGTTCGGTTGTTCTTGGCCTTAGTGGTCTTTGAACCGGCATCTCTCTTTCTGCCTGCTTCAGGCTCTTTGCTGGGATTATCAATTACAAAGCCGTCCTCGGTATACCCCACGGGATTTGACCTGACAGCTTTCCAGTGCCAGAGATCGGCTTTTTCTCTTGAAGAGCTGGTCGAATAATACCATTCTTTGTCGTTCTTGGATTCGTTGTGGCAAAGAACAGTGCATCCCTTGTTAGCAAATTTGTCCACCCGGTTTATTTCCCATACTACCCCTAACCGGTCTTCGTTAGCCTTTGTCTTGTTCCATTTACCCCCTTTAAATTTCCATTCATTCTTATCCATACTTTTATTGTAATCATACCATTGAAATAGAAAGAATATTTCATCCTTTGTGTAGACAGATTTTGTCTTCAGGGGGATTATATTGCCTTCCACGTTTCCTGCTCCTACCGCAATAATCTTGGCTTCCTTAGCCTTGTTCCATTGAGAGCTGCCGGCATCTGCCGGTGCAGACTTTACCTTTTTTGAAATTAATACCAGGTCTCCCTTTGAGGCTTTTGCCGCTGCAATTGATGCGTTGTAAAGCGTTAAAGAGCCGACTGTTAGAACAAGTACCAAAATAAAAAATGTTTTCTTCATTTGTACCTCCTTAAGGTTGTTGATTTGTTGTTTAAACACATTCTACCCTAATTGAGCGAAAATGCTCAATTGAGTGTCCGTTGTCCTTTGTCCTTTGTCCGTTGCTAAACAACAAGAAGCGCGTTTATATTTCAACTACAGGCGAACTATCAGAAGAGGCCCTTTGAGCCTGTAAAACCACTGACAACTGACATCTAATCGAGCTTTGACTCGATTAGGATAATATAGATATATTTGCCATGCGTATTTTTTACTGATTCTAGTGCAATCCCTCCTTGCGTTGCTGTTAAGACAAAATTCCCACCACTGTCCAGAATATAATCGCGGCAACGGATAAAAACATTACGACCATTGCAATCGGTCTTTTGGTCGGTCTTTTTTCCGGATTTTTATCAATAAAAGGCAAGAGTAAAAGTGCGATGATGCCGCCTGAGGGTATGATGGCCGTGGCGATTATCTCCCATTTTCCCGGAAAATATTTTAAAAGCTGGTACAAGGACATGAAATACCACTCAGGCTTAGGTATATACAGATTGTCGGTCGGGTCGGCCGGATCTTCAAGTCCAACGGGAAAAACTAAAGCTAAAATAATCGCCACCAGAATAAAGATCAGCGTCATCACGACAATCTCTTTAAAAAGAAAAGAAGGATAAAAAGTTTCGTCCGAATGTTCCAGTTCCTCATTGTTTGGTTGTGTTTCCATATTTTTTTCTTTGCACCTTTTAAAGTGGTTTTGAAATACCCTGTCTGCGGATCATGAGAAAATGCCCCATAAGTAAGATCACGGTTACTATGGGTAGAAAAATAACATGGAAGGCATAAAACCTTACCAATGTCAGGGCGCCGAGTTTTGATCCGCCACGCAACACCTTTAAAGCATATTCACCGACTACGGGGACGGTCCCCATCATGCTGGTACCGACCCTTGTGGCCCAATAAGCTTTCTGATCCCACGGCAGTAAATATCCGGTAAAGCCAAAGGCCATAACTAAACAAAAAAGCAATACACCGGTAATCCAATTGATTTCTCGCGGATTCTTATAGGCGCCGTAAATGTACACCCTGATCATATGCAAAAATACTGTTACCACCATCAGATTGGCCGCCCAGTGATGAACGCCTCTGATGACATATCCAAGGGAAACTTCATAGGTCATATAATCAACCACGTCATAGGCTTGCAAAGGAGAAGGGACGTAATAGATCGACATGAAGTAGCCTGTAGCGGCAAGCATTAAAAACAAAAAGAATGTTATACCGCCAAAACAGTAACTGAGATTAACACCTTTGGGGATCGGTTTATCCAGAACATCTTTCTTGATATAGTCATGGATATCCAGGCGTTCATCAATCCAGAAGTAAATACGCTTAAACACTTTTATTACCTCCGTAGGGTATCGTCTCGGTACTTAAAAGTATTTTACCGTCTTCAACCTTTGTTTTATGTCTTTCTAACGGGCGCGGCGGAGGGCCGCTGATTACTATGCCATCGGCGTCATATCTACCGTCGTGACAGGGACATTGAAATATTTGTTGATCTTCAACCCAGGTGACAATGCACCCCAAATGTGTGCAGACTGCGGAAATCGCAATGACTTCATTTTCTTTTATGCGTTTGACATATGCAAGGGCCCTGGTATTGTCAAGCACCCAGCCGTCTTTGGTTTCATATTCCAAAACTACTCTTGCAAAGTGATCAGTTTCATCTTGAACATCCTCGGGATCAACTTCGATCCATTTTACTTGCTCTTTTTCAAAGGACGGCCCGACTGCAAAACGTGCCAGGGCGGTGGTACTTACGGCCGCAATTGTGCCGGTGATGGCAAATATCCCGATCTCCATAAATTTTCTCCGATTTATATCGGATTCTTTATCCATTACGACCTCCTGTTGCGCTTAGTAAAAAAAACATGCTTGCCCGCTTATTTCTGCTGAGACATCCTTTTGTAAATGTCGCATTCTTCAAAATGATTCTGACAATAGTGAACGACCATGGCTATCTTGGTACTGTCCATGTCAAGCGCGTAACAATCTTCGAAAGGTGAACTCAGAAAGGGACACAATTTTTTCTTTTTACCTTTCTTCGTCCGAGGCTGCCGAGCAGCAGAATCATTTGGATGCATGTCTGTCCCTCTGTATGGCACCTAATCTTATTGTCAACTTCTTGGTACTGACATACAGCAAGAGCTATGCCAAAAAGTTGAGACTGTCGGAATAATTATTAAATTGATGTAAATTTAAATAGTTGTAACCAGAGAGATAACAAAGAGGCCAGATCTTAGCAGGCAGAAAGTGTGACATGTCACACTTTTGTGACGTCACACTTGCGCGCTTGTCACAATCAGAAAATGGATGTTTTTATTGTTTAAAGCTGAGATAGCTTGCGATAGATAGTTCGGCGGCTTATCCCCAACAGACGGGCGGCTTTGGCCTTGTTCCCACCGGTCTCTTTTAATGCGCGCAGAATGTTTTGTAAGTCTGTGGCAGAATCTTTTTCAGTAACCGGTTGGGGTGATCCTTGAGGGGTTTTAATTTCAGGGGGAAGGTGATCAATCGTAATAACCCGGCCGTGACACAGAACAAAGGCATGCTCCATGGCATTCTCCAACTCTCTGACGTTGCCCGGCCAGCGGTAACTTGACAATACCCTGTAGGCTTCATCGGTAACACCGTCTATATCCTTATTAAAGCGCATGTTGAATAGGAGACAGAAGTGATCTAAAAGCAGTCGAATGTCATCGAGCCGCTCACGCAGGGGAGGGAGTTTTACTTCAACAACTTTTAGGCGGTAATACAGATCTTGGCGGAACTTTCCCAACCTGACCATTTCTTTCAGATCCCGGTTGGTACTGGCAATTATACGTACATCCACCTTGATCGGCATTGAATCTCCAACCCGCTCAAACTCTGTTTCCTGAAGCACTCTGAGCAGCTTATGTTGTATTCGAGGGGAGATGTCACCGATTTCATCAAGCAAAATGCTCCCGCCGTCGGCCATTTCAAAACGGCCCAGCTTGTCCTGCAACGCACCGGTAAATGCTCCTTTAACATGACCGAACAACTCGCTTTCCAGCAAAAAATCGGAAAGCGCACTGCAATTCACTTTGACAAAGGGTCTTGGAGCGCGCGTTCCGCCGCGATGGATTGCATTGGCAGCCAGTTCTTTGCCGGTGCCGCTCTCGCCTGTGATCAGGACGGTTGTTGACGAGGCGGCTAAATCCTCCAGCAAAGCATACAGCTTTCTCATCGTTTCACTTTTTCCGATAATCTCCTGAAATTGACTCTGCTCTGCTAACTTGCGCTCCAAATCGTGTTCACGTGTAATGTCCCTGACAACCAGAACTGCACCGGCAAATGTATTGGTATGGTCCCATAAAGGAGAACTGGTGAGAACCACTTGCTGGTTTCGTTCGTTATGCTTGCATTCCATGCGAAAGGCTTTGACCTCCTTTTGAGTTTGCAGGGCTTCCTCCAGGACTTTACGACATTGTTGCAGGCATTTGTTCGGCAGGTTATCAAACCGCCTGCCAACCATTTCCTGTTGGGGCATTCCACAAATACGCTCAAAGGCCGTGTTAGCTTTCATAACCTTCATCTGTGAGTCAACTGTAACGATGCCTTCCTGAACACTTGCGAATATGGTTTCCAGATCGGAGCGGTACTTCTCTTTCTCAGCCTGAGCACGGTCCTTTTCGTCCCGGATGGCTTTGTATCGAAGGGCCTGTTGGGCTATTTTTAAGAGATCTTCCTTTTCCACTGGTTTTGGCAGGTAATCATAAGCCCCAAGACGCACAGCTTCTGATGCGGTTTCGATACTTGGCTTTCCGGTAATCATAACAACCGGGGCTTGCAATCCCATTTTTTTGACATCACGAAGAATATCAATTCCAGTATATTTCCCTAAAATAATGTCGGCAATTATTAAATCCGGATCGAAATCGGAAATGATTTCAAAAGCGGAATTATAATCTTCAGCAGTTTGTACTTCATACCCTTCCTTGGCAAGGAGAGACTTAAAAGAGAACCGCAGGATCTCCTCATCTTCGATTATTAGAATTCTCATGCTCTTGTCCATTTTTTCCCTCTTAAACCGGCAGATCAGCTATAATTTTGGAATGCTCTCCTTTAACACTATCAAAATAAACAATTCTTCATGAGAACTTCGGGTTAGGTTTCTTGGATATGCTTTACAAGATGCCCCAGCTCGGGAAAGATAAGCGCCTTGCAGGCCAGCTTGCAGGCTTTCAGGCTGCCGGGTATGCAAAACAGGATGGTATTTTCAAAAACTCCTGCCGTGGCGCGGGACAGCAAGGCGGCAGAATCGATCTCCTCAAAGCTAAGCTGGGCAAACAGAGGCCCGAACGCTGTAAGTTCCTTTGTAAACAGCGGGCGCACAGCCTCGATGGTAACATCTTTGCTGCTGACACCCGTACCCCCCGTCAGGAGAATAACCTCTGGTTTATAGTCACGAACAGCCTCCAGGACGGTCTGGGTAATGATTTCGGCATCGTCGGGCACAACCTGGTGCAACACAACCTGGTGCCTTTCCTTGCGAGCCCGCTTGCCTATCCAGAGACCGCTTTTATCATTTTGCAGCGTTCTGGTGCTTGAGACCGTGACTATTCCGATCTTCACCTGCTTTGGCGCACCGGCCCTGTGTTTTTTTGTGCCCATCGTTTATACCTGTTCTATGATAACCCGGTCCTCTCCATCCTGCTCTGTCAGCCATACATTTACGGTCTCAGAACGCCTTGTTTCGACAAACTCGCCGACATAATCAGCCTGAATCGGCCATTCCCTTTCTCCCCCGAGATATTCGTCAGAATATATTTTTACACTACGCAGCGACTTAATATCAAGGATTTATATCATTCTGCCATAAATTACAACCAACGCGCATGCGGCCGGCCGGGAAACCTCTGAAATTGCCTTGATTTTACCTGATGTTTTTTCTATTGTAGTTTTGCTGAAGTCGTAAAAAGTCGCCTTCCTCATATGGTAAAATTTTTCACCACGAAATACACGGTAGCTTGTCGTAGCGAAGCGAAGATCCCGCAAGTTTACTTGCGGGATCTTCATAAAATCGTAACACGATTTTATTACCGTGTTCTAAGAGAGCTTTTGTGGCTATGAACAACTTATGCACCGGCATAATACTGGCCGGCGGAAAAAACACCCGTTTCTCCGGCGCCAACAAGGCCCTGATGCCTATCGGCGGTAAGCGTATTTTTGACAGCATCTATGACGTCTTCTGCAATTTGTTTCAAGACATTATTCTGGTTACCAACGACCCGGTCCAATATTTAGAATGGGACCTAACTATTGTAACAGACCTTTTTCCATTCCGAAGCTCTTTAACCGGGCTACATGCCGGTCTTTTTTATACGACGACGCCTTATGCCTTTTTCGCAGCTTGCGACACACCTTTTATCAAGCAGAACCTGATTGAAACCATCCTTGCAGGTATTGCTCCACATATAGACATTGTGATTCCAGAAACATCCGAGGGTTTCCAACCCCTCTGTGCCGTATATTCCAGGCGATGCCTTGAACACGCAACTCGGCAGCTTGAAAAAAAAGAGCTTAAAATTGACCGGATTTTTAAAAAGCTGCGCGTTAAAAAAATACCGGAACAAGTTTTAAGAAAACAGGACCCGGATTTGATATCTTTTTATAACATTAATACGCCCGAAGATCTGGCTAAAGCCGAAGAGATTCTATCCCGAATTTCTAATGAAGAATTTGTTTAACATATCAGCTCTTTTTGAAAATTTGCCATACCCCGAAGGAGCCTCATTGGGTAAGCTAAATAGGTTTTTGGAAGTGATTTGAAAACGATTATCCACGAAATCAAAAATGGTTATTGCCGCTTCAATACATCAATATTGATGTTGATTTGTTATGGAGTTTACTATAGAATTTTATGAAACCAGTTCAGGACGATGTCCTGTGCGGGATTTTCTCGACGATCTTAAGGTTGCATTGGATAGAAAACGTGATTGGTTGGGAAGGTTTCAAGCATGAACCAACAAACAAATTTCGATGAATATCTTGAAAAACAGTTGAAGGATTCTGATTTTGCAAAACGCTTCAAAAAGGCCGGCCAGGCCTGGGATGTGGCCTTGCAATTAGCCTCTCTGCGCAAAGACGCCGGTTTGTCCCAAAAAGAACTGGCCCGAAAGGTGGGAACG
>NZ_JAZFTO010000085.1:0-16955 GCF_036446775.1 Candidatus Desulfatibia sp. | reverse complement strand
TTTTTAAACCCTTTTTCACTCGAAGAATATCACCGAACTCCTCAAAGAGTTTCTGGGTTTCAGCGTCATTCGGATCATACGGTTCTTGTTCCTGTTTCTTTGCTGATTCGCGTATCATTTTTTTAATTTCTTTATGCGATCTTTTGGCTAATAGATTAACACCCTTGTCCGAATCACCATTATCTCCAATATTATCAACGCTATAACTGTCATCAGAGGTGTTAAGTGAACCGTCTGGATCCTTGTCACCATCATCATCACATTCAAGCTCTAAATCATACATCTGGTAATACTCCCCACCGACATCCCATTTCGGATCCTTGGTCAACTGATACGGCGTTGGTAAACTGTTCGGCCGCGAAACCCTGACATACGCTTTCCCGGATCGCTTCGCTTTCTCCAAAGCTTGATCGTCTGAAAATTCCAGTCCTTTCTTGTCACACCAGCATAAGGTTTCCGTTTTTAACCCTTGTCGAAACCCAGCTTGATTCCCCACGGGCTAGGCGCGTTCGGCTGAAAAGGACGTCCCTGGTCCCTGCCCGTGCCATAAAACTTGTATCTTTTGCTACATTTTGCTTGACCTTTTTTTATAAGATGCCGATTATAGAAATGTAGCGGGTAAATCCTGGGCAGGCCGTGACACCCATTGAGGGGTCATAAGCATATTTTGAATATGTCGGTTCCAGGGGCCGCTATTTTTTTTTGGGAGACTTTTTATGAATCTTTATATTGATGAAAGTAGAGATCTTGGTTTTACTTTCAAGCCTCGTGGTAAAGGTTCAAGCCGTTATCTGACAATTGCCTTCCTGCTTGTTCCCAAAGAATTATCCCATTTACCCAAAAGAGTCGTAAAAAAGCTGTATAAAGGGAGGAAGGTCCATTTAACCCGCCTATTTTTCGCCTGATAAGACAAGCTCATCACTCGATAGCACCCCTAAACCCATAACTTGCTTGACAAAACAACTTCACGCCTGTACGTCTTCATCACCTTTCTCTTTCACTCCATGCTGAGTTAAAATCTCTTCGTCCATTTCTCCATCCGCTTTTCGACTTCAGCCTGAGAAAATATCTTTCCTTGCTTTACATCTTTAAGGCCTGTTTGTACTTTCTGACGGACATACAGATGATACTGAATTTCCTCGAGGGTACTATCATCTGGAAGGTCTTTTAACAATTCCATTACCTCTTGTTTGGCTGTCTGCATTATGCAACTCCCATTGTATACGATTACCCTTTTTTAAGAAAAGGGTTGGCGGTTATGGCTTCAAAGCCAGATAATATTAAACTAATGTGTAAGTTTCTTATACCATTTTTTAGAATCGAAATAAACGATAAAAACCCCTGGCTCCTTAGAGGAAAATCAGGGGTTTATGTTTTTTGTGGTGATCCCAGGGGGAATCGAACCCCCGTTACCGGCGTGAGAGGCCGACGTCCTAACCGCTAGACGATGGGACCACAAAATTAAATGGACAATGTACTGAATCGAATATAGAAATGGAGGGAGTTTGTCAAATGCTATTTTTTTGGTTTCCTGTGTGGTGTTGTGAATGAGCGCATGACATCCTATATTCCCTATGTCAACTAACCCGCATTTCTCATGAAGAATTTATTTTGTTTGTTAAAACAACAATAAACCGATTCGAAATCCAGAGATTATATTAAAATCGGGTGACTCCTATCAAAAACACGCTGTTTAGATGATTTCTATCATTTAAAAATAAATTCTTCACCAAAGGCGAGCCTGAACAACACAGGAACGGCGTTATTCAGCCCTCGAAGTAAAAAGCTACGCCTTCGGGCTGAAATGCCTTGTTCCTGAGCCGTTCAGTCTCGTGAGAAAACCGGGCTAATACCTAAAACGAACAAAGAAACAAAAGCTTGACTTTCTGGTCTGGTTTGGTCAGACTAGATCCTCAAGGAGGAATTTGGCATGCACATAACCAATATTTCAGAGGCTAAGGCCCAGCTGTCGGCACTCATTGAAAAAGTCTTGTCCGGTAACGAAGTGATTATTGGCAAGGCCGGCAAACCTGTTGCCAAGCTGGTTCCCTATGAGCGCAGCGAAGAGACTCGCCATCCCGGTGCTCTGCGCGGCAAAATAAAAATAGCCGCAGATTTTGACGACCTGCCCGGGGATGTCGCCGAAGCGTTCGGGATGGATGGCTAATGAACCTGCTGCTCGATACCCAGGTCCTTTTGTGGTGGCTCGACGACCATCCAACGCTTTCCAAAGTGGCAAGGAGTGCCATCGCAGATGGCGGCAACCTGGTTTTTATCAGTGCCGCCGCCATTTGGGAAATACGGATCAAACAGGCGCTGGGAAAACTTGAAATTCCTCCCGATTTTAGAAGCGTTTTGGACCAACAACCATTCGAAACGCTGCCCATTACCGCCGACCATGCCCACATGATCAGCGCTCTTCCTGCATATCATCGCGACCCGTTCGACAGAATGTTTATCGCCCAGGCAAAAGTAGAAGGCCTGACACTTGTCACTCGTGACAGTCATCTTAAACAGTATAAGATTGCCATCATCGAGGCTTGAACTGCATAGCGAGCGCATTCCTCTCCCGGGAAATGAAAAATATTTTGGACAGGATAACAGGATGGACTTGATATTATAAAAAATAAGAAAGTACAGTTCCTGTATATCATAAATCATTATCCTGTAACGCCTCTTTCATTTCAAAGCCACAGAAAAAAATATACTTTAATCTTAATTTAAAAAATGTGTTTTACTATAGTCTGATCGGACTGGCATGTAATTATATGTTTTTACAGGATTTGAGTTTGTTGATTAACAGGAAAAAATAATCTTGTTTATCCTGTAATCCTGTCTAAGAAATTCAATGGTTTTGGGAGAGAAGAATATCTGCACCCGTTTGATTTGTCCATTTGTAAGCAAAGATAAATCCTTCATGAGATATGCGGGTCAGGCTTCCGGCCCTTCCGATATCCAACAACCAGATAAATCAACCATCCGATAAAGGGTATCAAGGCAATAAATGCCCACAGCGCTTGCATGCCAATGGAGCCGAAGTCCTTGCGGGCAATATCGATGATTGCCGCGATGGTGAATATATAGAAGACGACACCGATTTTTATCCAGAAAAAAATAGTTGCAATATCCAATTACGAATTCATCATCCTTTCAACAGCGCAGATATTTTTAAGATGGCGTCAACATAATAATTGCTTTTGTTATAGCGGTAAATGACCTTTTTAGCCCCTTGTTTGCCAATCCCGGTATGCCAGCCAAAGTGTTTCAGGTAACTGGCGATGCTCGCGATGGCATCGGCGTGGTTAAAGAGGTCTATTTGACCGTCGTCGTTGCCGTCTTTTGCATGGGCCAGGATGCTGCTGGGCATAAATTGGGCGATGCCCAGGGCTCCGGCATATGAGCCGTAAACGGTCAGCGGGTCAATATTCTCTCTGGCAGTATATTTAAGAAATGCCTTAAGCTCGGTATAGGCCCATTTTGATTTTTTCCGCGCCCATTTTTCGTATCTTTTCCTTGATAACTTCTGCGATTTTAAAGTTTCATTCCAAAACATATCCCGAACGTTTGAATCGTATAGAGATGCCATGGTTGAAAGCATGTTCACGGTGGAAGGGCCGCCCAAAAAGTTACCGAGTTGTGATTCCACCAGGATAATGGCCGTGATAATTTCTTTGTCGACGCCGTATGACTTGGACGTGCTTGCGAGAATGGGTTTGTGCTTTTGCATGTATTGACGGGCTTTTAAGATGGAAGCCGGCGATGAAAACTGATCATAATTGAGCGTGGCTTCACGATGCAGTATAAAGCGGGAAACGCCCTTTGTTTCAAAATACACTTGTGACCTACTGTAAAGCTTTTTAATCCTGCCTTTACCAAAACCGTCTTGAATCAGCCTTTTTTGAAGGGTTTTAAAATATGGCTCGCTGTTGATTGCCAGGGCGGGTGCCTCGGCAGATAACACCAACAACAGGGTCAGCATATAACTAATGAACAATAAATATCTAAGAAAGGTTTTCATAATCATCAATTTTAATTATTCATAGAAAAAAACATTTGCCACAAAGGCACAAAGACACAAAGGGTATATTTACTATTTTTGCTTCGTGCCTTAGTGTCTTCGTGGCAATAAAAAAACATTTGCCGCATTCATCATGTATTTGTTATGGCAACTTGAGAGCGCTTACGCCTGGTAAAAGTGGTCAGATGACGATATCCGGCCTTAAGCAGCAGGGGCCAGGCCTTGTCGTAATGCTGCCCGACATTCTCCGGTTTGTGGGCATCTGAACCCAAGGTGATACTGATTCCTTGTTCACGGCAGTTTTTAATTATATCAAACGACGGATATATTTCCCGGGCCGGATGGTTATATCCGCTGGTGTTGATTTCCACGGTCATATGCTTGTTTTTTATTATTGATAAAATTTCATTAAACTCTTTGTCTAAGGATCTGGAAGATTCCCAGCCGAATTTTTTGACAAGATCAAGGTGGCACAGCACATCAAAGTAATTATAATCCAGCATCTTTTTAAGGTGTTCAAGATAAAGATCGTATACATAATCCGGTTCCAAATCACCTTGTTTCCACGGCGAACTGTGGCTGGCAATGTTCAGACCGCCCAGGAAATGCAGGGAACCGCCAATGACGTCAAAAGAGTATCTTGCTGTAATTTCCTGAAAAAAATCAACATGATCCGGGTTAAAATCTATCTCCAGTCCGATTTTGACATTGATGGACCCTCTGTATTCTTGTTTAAGGCGCTGCAGGGCCTGAAAATAGAAAGGGACCTCTCCCGGTGCCATGGAGAGATTGTCTGCGGCCGGCTGCATGGTCAGATGATCCAGAAAACAGATATCTTGTAAGCCGATCTCGACAGCTTTTTGTATATATGCTTCCATGCCGCCTTCGGCATGGTCACACAGCGATGTATGGACGTGGTAGTCGATCATATAATAAAATCGCTTCACGATTTTATGCAATGCGGCTGCGCCGCTTACTAAACTATCCCGGGTTGATCCAAACTAGTTGACATGCTATGAGTCGGGATGTCAAACAGTTAAATCAAGATTATGGCAAAGACTTCAAAAACATTATTTTCCTGCCAGTCGTGCGGCTATCAGGTCCCCAAGTGGATGGGCAAATGTCCGGACTGCGGCCAGTGGCAGACTTTTGTGGAAGAAACCATATCCACCAGGCCGCTTCAAGGAGTGGCCAAGTATTTATCAGCGGTCCAAGCGGTGCCCGTTGCCATAGATTCTGTTACATTTGAGCAGGAGAGTCGTTTAAAGACCGGCATCAGAGAATTCGACCGCGTCTTAGGGGGTGGCCTTGTTCCCGGAACCCTTGTTTTGATTGGTGGAGATCCGGGGATCGGCAAATCGACCTTGATGCTGCAAGTCCTTCACGGTCTGTCAAAAGAGGGCCATAAAGTCTTATATGTATCCGGGGAGGAGTCGATCCGGCAGATAAAAATGCGCAGCCAAAGGTTGTCGGCGGTATCCCCTGACTTGCTGGTGGTTTCAGAGATAGACCTGGAGTCGATTTTGGCAATGCTGCAATCAACACAAGCGGATGTTCTTGTTATCGATTCGATTCAGACCATGTTCAGTCCCGACCTGACCTCGGCTCCCGGCAGCGTCAGCCAGGTGCGCGAATCAACTGTACGGCTTATGCTCGTGGCCAAGCAAACCGGCACATCCATATTTTTAGTCGGCCATGTGACCAAAGACGGCGCCATCGCCGGCCCCAGACTGTTGGAGCATATGGTTGATACGGTTCTTTACTTTGAAGGGGATCGCAATTATGTGTTTCGAATATTGAGGGCTGTAAAAAACAGGTTCGGATCGACCAATGAGATCGGCGTATTCGAAATGAATGAGAGCGGCCTGCAAGAAGTTGCCAACCCATCGGCCGTGTTTCTTTCCGAACGTCCTGCCAACACCCCCGGATCGGTCGTGACAGCCAGTATGGAAGGCACACGACCCATTCTTGTCGAGTTGCAGGCCCTTGCCAGCAGCACCAGCTTCGGAAACCCTCGCAGAACCATTCTTGGCATTGACCAGAATAGAGTTGCATTGCTGGTTGCTGTAATGGAAAAAAAACTGGGCATGCATTTAATGGGATATGATATTTTTATAAATGTCGCCGGCGGCGTTAAGATTAATGAACCCGCCATTGACATGGGCATCGTTGCTGTGGTTGCATCCAGCTTTTTAGACCGGTCGATTCAAAATGGCACGATTGTTTTCGGCGAGGTCGGTCTGACCGGAGAAGTCAGGGCCATAGGCCATGTTGAAGCCCGGGTGGCGGAGGCCAAAAAAATGGGATTTACAAGATGCCTCCTGCCTGAAAGCAATTTGAACCGCATTGCCGCCACAAAAGGAATGGAGCTCAAAGGCATAAAGACCGTGTCGGAAGCCATGGAGGAACTATTTTGAGCCTGATTCGCCCATTTGCTGTGTTATAAGGGGTTCGCAGTAGTACACTACGGCTTCACCCCTTATGCCTTGCAAATGAACGAATCAGACTCAAAATCCTGGTTAACCTATGTATAAAATCTCGAAGAGATTTTATTATGAAACGTTCAAACACAAAGCGAAACCGCTGGCAGGATCATTATTCGCGTCGGGCAAAAAAGGAGAAATTTCCGGCCAGATCGGTCTATAAGCTTCAGGAGATTCAGCGCAAGTATAATCTGATTAAAAAAGGAGATAAGGTTCTCGATCTCGGATGTTCTCCCGGATCATGGCTGCTTTTGGCGGCGAAGCTGACAGGTGCCGGCGGGCGGGTAGTGGGGGTCGACCTGCAGCCCGTTTCCATAGAAATACCATCAAACGCCAGAGTTTATAAGGCCGATATCCTGTCAATAAATGATGAATTTTTTAGATCCGAGGGCCAGGATTTTAACATAATTCTCAGCGATATGGCCCCGGCCACGAGCGGCAGCAAACATGTTGACAGCGCCAGGTCTTTCAACCTTTGCCAGGCAGCTTTGTCGATCGCTCAAAACATGCTGATACCCGGGGGCTCTTTCGTTTGCAAGATCTTCCAGGGGGAGGATTTCAAAGCGTTTTCAGATTCAGTTAAAAGCAGCTTTAATAAAACCAGGATTTTTAAACCACAAAGCAGCCGCAAGGCCAGCCGAGAGATTTATATTATCGGATTAGGCAAGAAATAGGAGGTTAATATGTCGGGGCACAGCAAATGGTCGTCTATCAGGCATAAAAAAGGCGCAACGGATGCCAAGCGGGGTAAGCTGTTTTCCAAACTGATCAAAGAGATTACCGTTGCCGCCCGTATGGGAGGTGGAGATCTGGCCTCGAATTCGAGGCTGCGAGCGGCTATCCAGGCCGCAAAAAATGAAAATATGCCCAAGGATAACATTGAAAGGGCCGTCAAAAGAGGGACCGGCGAACTTGAGGGCGTCAATTACGAAGAGGCCGTTTATGAAGGGTACGGACCTGGCGGCGCAGCTGTTTTTATTGAATCTCTTTCTGACAACAAGAACAGGGCTGTTGCGGATATTCGGCATATATTAAGCAAAGCCGGCGGGAATCTCGGAGCCAACGGATGCGTGGCCTGGATGTTTGAGAAAAAAGGCTACATTGTTGTTGAGAATAAGGCGGTCGATGAAGAAGTTTTAATGGAGGTCGCCATTGATGCCGGTGCCGAGGATGTCAGGGAAGATAACAGCAACTACGAAATCATTACGGCCGTCCAGGATTTTGAACAGGTCAAAGATGCAATTGAAAAACAGTCGATCCCCTGCATTGTGGCTGAAATCACCATGTTTCCCCAGTCAACCGTAAATCTTCAGGGCAAGGAGGCAGAGCAGATGATCCGTTTGATGGAGACGCTTGAAGATTGTGACGATGTCCAAAAAGTTTACACCAATGCCGACATCCCCGAGGAGTTGATGGGCGGCTAGCGACTATATACACTAAATCCCGCTTGCGGGTGGCGAATAACGATCAGGTCCACTTACCCCAAAACCTCATTCATGCGTTTCAAATCCTCCTTTTTACCGATAACAACGATTGTATCTCCGGATTCAAGTTTTTCCGTCGATGTAGGGTTGAAAACCATCTCGTTGGTTGGTTTCTTGATGGCGACGATGACCACACCGAATCTCGGGCGAATTTGGCTATCGATAAGGGTTTTCCCGATGAGGTCGGATGCTGGACCGACAACAGCTTCTTCCATTTTGAGACCCAACTTGCTATCCATCATGGCGGTATCGATAAAGTCTACCACCGTCGGTTTCTTTAAGATTTGAGCCATTCTTCTTCCCCCTAAAAGATAAGGACAAACAACTCTGGAAGCACCGGCCTTAAGCATTTTGCTCTCATTCTTCATATCCGATGCCCGGGCCAGAACAAAGATATCGGGTCTCAATCCCCTGGCGGTCAGGGTGACGAAAACATTATCTGCATCCGACCTGACAGCTGTTACAATTCCCCTGGCCTTGTGGATGCCCCCCTGAAGCAAGGCTTCTTCAGAGGTTGCATCCATATTCAGGTACAGAAAATGATCCTCCTCAAGCTGTTTGATCTTCTCTGAATCCTGTTCAATCACCACAAAGGAAATCTTTTCATCAAACAGCTCACGGCTGATAACCGTTCCAATGCGTCCAAACCCGCAGATGATATAGTGGTCATTTAATTTTGATATTTGCTTTTCCAACTTTCTCCTCCCTAATATCCTACTCAATTCCCCCTCGACAAAGATTCTGGCTACTTGACCGAGCGTATAGGTTAATACGCTGATTCCTGAAACGATGATGATGACGGTCATGATGCGGCCGACTTGGGAAAGGGGTTTAATTTCAGAAAATCCCACCGTACTGACGGTAATGACAGTCATATAGAAGGCATCAAAAACCGGCATATCTTCAAAGACAGAATACCCGGTGGTGCCCGCAAAGATAATTGCAAGTAGGAGTATAAGCGAAATTCGTAGTCTGGAGTAATCCATATTCGCTAAAGTATTCGTGGGAAAGGGTGATTATCAGAATCTAATGTAAAATCCGGGTAATATTGTTTATGTGAATTTAAATAACACAGGGGCAGCAGAAATGTAAATATTTCTATTCACGATGAACGGCAACACGCAACTACCCAATTGAGTTCGACTCAATGGAGTCATAGCTATGCGGGCTACTCGTCAAGATGCAGAACCTCCGCACCTTCAGGAATTTTAAAGGTAAACAGGGCGTCGTCGAGGTTCTGATGGAACTGAATATTGTTCAATTCAATGCTGGTTTTGTCATCGTACGCGTTATAAGTGACGATACGAACTATATCAAATGTTTTGGTTGAAATTAACAGATGTATCAAAGATATGTCTAATGTTTGTTCAATAGGCAACAATTTCAGCAGGTAGCTGTCGTTTTGGAGCTCATTGGAGAGAGTTATATAAAACTTGTTCCGCAATAACCTGATATCTGCAAGAAACCCGGCCCCCTTGCCGTTTCTGAAAAAATCAGGGGCTTTTCCGATCAAAACCTGCTGATCTTCGGGCCGGTAGATCCATAAGGTGTTGCCGTCCGTGATGATAGTTTGCGGTTCCGGTTTTTGGTACTCCCACCTCATCATGCCGGGACGTTTGACGAAAATTCGGCCCGAGGCCGTATCAGTGATATCCATTGCGGTTATAGTTGAAACCTGAAAAAAGCGGGCCTCAAAGCCTGTGGCGGCATAGCGCCTTTCAACACGGTCTATGACTTCATCCAGCGACAGCTTGGGCGACGCCTTGTTTGCATCTAGTGTTTGGGGAGCATCCTGGCATAAGGCCGCCTGAGCCCCAAAAAATACAAGGCTAAATAACAAGAACAGAATTCGCTTAGGTTTCATCAGCAATCCCCATTAAGGCATGACCCCGTACTGCTTGAGCTTTTTATGAAGCGTTTTTCTGGTTATGCCCAGCCGGCGCGATGCTTCGCTTTTGTTGCCTTCGACAGCTTCCAGGGTGCGTAAGATGGTGGCTTTTTCAACCTCATCCAGGGGCATGTCGATGTCAATATGGCTCAAAGCCTGCAAGGTCTCCTCCGGCTGCTGCACACTGTCTTGCATGAGCCTGAGGTCCTGCTCGTCAAGGTATTCGGAGCGCGCCAGCACTACACCTCTTTCAACAGCATTCATCAGTTCGCGGACATTGCCGGGCCAGTGATGCCTAATCAGCTGATCCATGGTTTGGGGTGTAAAGCCCTTTATCTCTTTGCGATTTTTTTCGGTAAATACTTCCAAAAAATGCCGGGCCAGCAAGGGAATATCATCTCTTCTCTCTCTTAACGGCGGGAGCTTTAGATTGACGACGTTCAGGCGGTAATAAAGATCTTCCCGGAACGACCCCTTAGAGATCTGGTCAGGAAGATTTTGATTGGTGGCCACGATTAGTCTCACGTCTACCTTGATCACCTTGTCCCCGCCCACGCGGGTGATCTCTCTTTCCTGCAGTACCCGCAACAGTTTTACCTGCATGGTCAGCGGCATTTCACTGACTTCGTCCAGAAACAGGCTGCCCCCGTTGGCTTGAAAAAAGCGTCCTTCTTTGCGGCGGTCGGCACCGGTAAAAGATCCTTTTTCATGCCCGAAAAGTTCTGACTCGAGAAGTGTTTCCGTGATGGCCGCGCAGTTGATTTTTATAAAGGGCCCGTCTTTTCTGGGGCTGTTAAAATGAATTGCCCCGGCGATCAATTCCTTGCCCGTGCCGGACTCTCCGGTGATCATCACGGTTGCCTCGGAAGGGGCCACATGGGCCACCGTTTCCAGAAGATTCACCATGGCCGGACTGCGCCCAACGATGTTGCGGATGTCAAAATGCCGGCCGAGGCTTTCTCTCAGGATGCGGTTTTCTTCTTTTAGCTGGGTGTGCTCCATAGCTCTTTCGATCGTCAGGCGCAGCTTGTCGAAATCAAGAGGTTTGGTAAGATAATCGTAAGCGCCTTTTTTGAGAGCTGCAATAGCGGTTTCAACCGATGAATAGGCGGTCATGATGGTTACCGGTATGGAGGGGTTAAAGGCTTTAATCTGTTCCAGAGCCTCGATACCGGAAACCTTTAACATGCGCACATCCATCAAAACCAGGTCAAAGGGGCGTTGCTCCACTTGTTCGATAGCAGTAGAGCCGTCATCGGTCTCGACAATGTCATATCCCCATCCCCCAACGAGGGTCCGTAACATGGTGCGATGGGTGCTGTCGTCATCAACAATCAGTATAGTATTTTTTGTTTTCATCGCCTTTCTCTTATTGTTTGATTCGGTAAAAAAATGGTAAAGGTAGTGCCCTGGTCGGGCTGGCTTTCAACTTTTATCTCGCCGTGGTGGGCCTCAATAATGTTGTGGACAATCGCCAGCCCAAGGCCTGTACCGGATGCTTTGGTGGTAAAATATGGATCAAAAATGTGAGCCAGATCCTCTTTGCTGATGCCTGCACCGCTATCGGAGATCCGAATTTCCACCCCTTCTTTCTCGGCGTTCACTGAAAGCCCAACGGAAAGATTGCCGCCGCTATCCATCGATTCGATGGCATTTAGATAAAGGTTCAAAAGAACCTGGCTGATTCTGTCGGAATCAATATAGACTTCATCAATTTCAGGTGCAAGCGTAGTTTGAATTGTTATGTTTGCCTCTAAAGCTTGATTTGCTATGAGTTCAATAGAGTTTTCTAAATAGCGTTTGATTTGAATCGGTTTTCTCAAAATTGTAATTGGACGGGCAAACTCATGAAGTTCGCCGACAACCCGGTTTAAGCGATCTACTTCCTGAATCATCAGGTTTGAAATGTGCTGATCTTCAGGTATGTTATGATATCTTTCCTTGAAATAGGTGGCAAATCCTTTAATGGAACTTAACGGATTGCGGATTTCATGGGAAACACCGGCTGCCAGCCTTCCCACGGATGCCAGGCGCTGGCTTCTGGCAATCTCCTTTCTCAAAGCACGCACTTCGCTGAGATCTTTAAACAACAGAACATATCCAAGAAACGTTTCGCTCTCATCATAAAGTAAGGTGGCGCCGACTTCCAGGGGAATTTTTTTGCCATTCCGGACGATGCAGTCGAGCTCCTTTTCAACAATTCCTTTTTCCAAATCGGAGTTGCTCAGCAGCTTCCAGAGCTCCGCCGGGAGAACTTGCTCGGCATCCTCTCCGATGGTTTCATGCAATGAAAGCTGCATAACCGATGCAGCCACATTATTGAAAGAAGTAACCCTTTTATTGTCGTCTAATACCAGCAGGCCGATGGGCATGTTCTCGACGACATTATCAGCAAAAGCTTTAATCCTGGAGAGCGACGTTTTTGCGGCGCGATAGCTCTGGGCTAAAAAAAGAAAAATAATGCCGGTAAATCCGATAAACAGCAATATCAGACCCATGACAACCGCATGTTTGGTGTCGGATTTAATGGCCTCGTCAATCGTACTCATATCCAGACCCACAAAAATAATGAAATCCGACGGAGTTATGGCTAGGCGGGTGTTACCGCTTTGTTCCATCCACAATTGCATCATCATGTGGCCGCGACGCATACCCATAGGTCCACCGGCAGGTGAGAGCCTGCGAAAAACTTCAAATATTTTTTGGTTGCCGGGCTTTGATAAAAGGCGCCACTGCACCGCCTTAAAGCGCTCAATTTTTAGATCCAATCCTTTGCCATAGGTTTTGCCGATATATGCAGGGTTGTTGTGTACCATGACGACCCCGTTGATATTGGTGACAAGCAGATGAAGAATGTCAGGTTGCTGAGCCGTCTCGGTAAGAAGCTTTTGAAGCTGGAGTCCGCTCCAGTGCATTCCCATGCCTGTACGGGCGCCGGCCTCAAAAGACCTTATCAAAGCCGCGCCTTTTTCCAGCAAGAGGCGAATGCTGTTTTCCTTCTGGCGGTTTATACTTTGCATGGTCATAAATGCAAATATCGGAAAGAGCACCGCCACAGCGCCGATAAATATCCAAGCTGGAACACCGGTCCAGAGTCTTTTATGGAAGGCTTTGAGGGTCATGGTGCTTTTAATGGCAATATTGATGCCATATTAACTTTTAATAGCAATATTGATGCCATATTAGCTATTGATGAATTTTTAAAAGGTCGAATGCATTATTATGCTATGATTTTTGTGTCGTAGTTATAGATACATAAAACCTAACACTTTAAACGCTGGCAATAAGCCAGGGGTCCGTCTGGTAATATCAGCGAATCGCAAAACCGGCAAGCCAATTAGTTTTGCACTTAAAAACATGGATATTTTTTACCCATTTTGGACGTTCTGTTCGGCAGGCCTGGGTACTTAGTATCCACCATCTGGTTTTGGGGAGCAAGAACATTTTTCATTATTGTATCATTCGGCCAATAGATGGGAAACTAACATACCAATCGAGTCAAACTCGAATAGGGGTTTTACTTCATTGGTCTGGATCGGATTCCGGGATAAAGAGCTTGATGGCTGCAATCTCATTGGGCCTGATAGGCCTCCAGTCGATGGCATAGAATGTTTCAGTGCCGAAATAGGACTTGGGCGTAAAAGTGGCAACATACATCCGATCGAGTTCACCCGGAAAGTGCTCAATCCAGAGAATCTCGTTGATATCGAGATCAAAATCCCTGCATATCCTTTTTCCCAGGCTTTCGGCGCAAGTAGTTTTAAATAGGCCTTGCCCAGTCTGCGTGGCAACAACGACAATCGGCTTGAGATGCTTGACATCCGGCTGATTCACCGCAAAGTCTATGATCCTCAGCCGCCAGGAGCAGGCCCACTTGCCAATTGAAATTGGTGGTCCGTTGTCCTGCCGCCGCAGCCGGTATGTACCGTCGAAAAAAATCAAAATATTAGTTCCCCGACTTTTAGAGACCTTTGTAAAGGTCTCTTTTAAAAAAGCGGTATCTGCAAATCTTTTTTCTTTTTCCAGCCTTTGATCGGTCCCCGGCGCATTTGTGCAAACATACCTGGGGCAAGTTTAGTGTGTCGAGCCCAATCTAACATGATTTTGGCGATCTTTTCAGCCGTGCTCTCCTTCCAGCCGGTACTAAGCTTATCGCTAAGTTCAAGGCCAAGCATCAAAAGCGCTCCCCCTTTTTCTTTATGGGTGTCGAGTATTTCCAGAAAGGCTGCAAACGACTTTAGCTGCAAAGCGCCTTCTGCAAACAAATGCGGGCGCTGATCCGGGTTTGATACGAACTCAAAACCTTTGGGAAGAACTTTTATCAGCCGGGTCTTTCTTTGAATGAAACCCAGATCTTCTAATGTTGCCAGAGCTTTGAAAATCGTACTTTTCTTAAGGCCTGTCCAGTCAACGCTACCGTCTGTTTGGAAGGCCTGAACAAGCCTGATGGCCAAAGCTTCAACCGGCGAATATTGTATTTGCGGTGTTTTCGCGCCGGATCTTTTGGGCAGCAGAAGATGGCGTTCCCGAATTTCCGTTGCCGGATCGTAACGCATAAGTGACCGGTTTTTGCTGTCTGACAGTGCCAAATCGGCGGCGTCCATCCATTTTGCGAAAAGACGGGCATAGGTTAACCAGGATTGCCGCGGGGCCGACATGTAAGGGCATAACATCTCAAGCATGCCAGAGGCTTCATCGATTGTAAGCGAGTGGTTGTCTTCCAGTGCTTTTAAGAGCCGCCGAACCTGGCGGTTGCGGCGCAGTCTGTCACGGACATGACGGCGCCATGCAACCTCAAAATCTTGGGAAGATTCAGGAAGAGGGAGTTTAAGGATAATTTTGCCGTTATCCACTTTTATCAGCCCCAGCAGTTTCATATCTCTAACGATGCGATAAAAAGCTTTTTCTGATAAAGCAGTCTGGGTCCTGAATCTCTGTGCGGCAAGAGAGCCGTTTGCTTTTTTCAAAATTTTGGTTGCCCGCAGAACTTGACCCACTTTTGCAAGCAAGATATAGCTGTCTTTGACGGGTACTTTGCCGTCGGTTAGATAGTCTCGGAAAACGTCCCCGTATACGTCGTATGTATCGCCGATACTTATCAGCAGGCCTTGACGGGCCAGGCTCTGAACGGATTCAGGGTCATAGTTTTGACTCGATACCGACATACGGAGCGGTGCCGCATGGGCAACGCGGCGCAGCGTTGCTGCTGTTATTGACGGTAATCCGCGCAAATCTTCCTGGAAAAGGGCTTCAACGCTAAGCAGGTGCAGGGCGATGTCCGGCTGTGTTACGCCTGCCTGCCGCAAATCGACAACCCGGCTGCAAAGCTTTTTCAAAAGCCAGGGGTATCCTTGCGAAAATTCCGCAAGATGAAATCGAAGGTCTTTTTTTATGTTTTCTTGTAGTTTTTCGCTGAGTTTTTCTAAAAGCTCATTGGTTTCGGCGGAGGTAAAAGGGTTCAAGACAATATGCCGGCTTAAATCCGAAATGGTTGTCGGCAACTCTTTAGAAAAGCCGCTTTTCGGGTCCATAAGTCCTGTCTTGCTTGAGAAACCCAACACCACATTGGTTTGGGCGTCGCGGACTTTTCGCAATAGATTTTGAAAACGTTTGAAGATATCAGGTTGCAAAAAAATGTGCTCGAACTGGTCAAAAAAGATCAGCATCAGGATGCCGTGGCGTTCCAGTGATTGTCCAATTTCGAGCGTTGCTTGGACGGCGTCTTCAAAACTGCTCAAGGGTCTACTGCGGTCTGTTAGCGGGAGCCGGCCGCCGAAATCTCCCCATAGACGGATGGCGTAGTCCAGGGAATGCGGGATTGACCGTGATGAAAAAAGGGACCGCACGTCAAGGGCTACAGCAAAGTGACCGTTTGCTCTCAGACGGGCTATCCAGGCCAGCACCAGGGAACTTTTTCCACATCCTGATGCAGCCTCAAACAAGATGCTGCGACAAGACGTCTTTTTGTTGATAACGCTATTTGCAAAAGAATCGAGCTCTTCACAATGCGACCTTCTGCCGACAAAATGCTCGGGGGATGCCGGGTATTGAAACTCGAAGCATGCCGAGCTTCCCTGCAACTCGACAATGTCTTCCACCTCCTGAAACAGGCCCGGTTGCAAGGCCACAGTTCTGCTGACGGCGATGTTGTCATAATCGACAAGTTCGGAATACAGCTCTGCCAGATGGTCAAGGGTGGGTCTGTCCGACAGCAGCTCTCCTTTGGTGTCAAACACAGCTACGCGCTTTTTGATTCCTTGATCATGCCCGATGACATGCTGTACCCAGAACAAACCCTTGGCCGTGTACAGCAGAAGCCGGTCGCCGGGCTTACCGGCCGTGCGGGCGATACGTTTGGCGATGGTGTCCGGATGGACAGCTCCCGGCGTGTTCGTAACGGCTTTCAAAACTTCATTTTCTTCATAAAGGAGGGTTGTGACCTCAGGATTGTTTGCGATATGCTCCTGATAAAATGTTCTGGCAATACTGTCGACGCCGGGAAGGGCAATCAATAAGCCGTGACACCGCTTGTCCCGGTGCCATCGTGTCATATATTTGCCGAAAAATGCCTGAAGCTCGTGGGCGCTGACGGCTGTTTCAGAATATTTACACTCAGCATAAAAGGGCGAACCGGTAGCTTCATGTTTGCCCTCGACCTCGATCTCCATGGCCGTGTGGTTTATCTTCTTGATACGGGCGAGGTGGTATCCATGACGACCCAGAACTTGGGACATGAATTTCTCAAACAATTTGTTCCGGGCTTGAGGGTTGGGCTCTATTATAAATATTGTTTGCCTTCCCATGCCGGTTTCATCCTCTTGGTCCGCATTAAACGGCGATAGGTTCGAAATGTAACTACTGATAATATGATTTAGGACAATAGTAAGAATAGAACCTGATAGTCAGGTAGTTTACGGTAATGCCGGTGGAGTGTCAATGGATTATACAATCCAATATCAAGGACGTAGCCGTTAAGCTAAAGGCTATGAACATTGAACATCCAACGTCCAACATCGAATTTTGAATAAGGTATTCTGCCTATTTTTATAAACTATAAACTGGCGGAGCGAAGCGATTTCATC
>NZ_JAZFTO010000084.1:0-3636 GCF_036446775.1 Candidatus Desulfatibia sp. | reverse complement strand
GGAATAAGAGGTCGACGTATCTTTTGTTTGACCTATCGAAGCTTTTCCTCGAGCCGACGGGTTGATGAGAACCCTATCTCAGTCTATGTGGCCAAGTGATGCTGGATGCTCGATGCTGGATAGATAAAAATAGAATCCCTTTGCAATAAAATCGGTTTTCCATTAAAGGTTGAACGGTCGGATTACGGCGTTTTGGCCCACAGTTCTCCGAATAGAGAAAATCCCTGCTTTTTATGTTCCCGATTGCGCCGAACGTGAAAACAGAATATCTGTAACCGTTCACGGGTTCATAGGTTCAGGGTTCAAAGGTTTACCCGCCTTTGGCGGCGCCGTAAGCGACCAGAGTTTAGAAATTTGAACCGTTAATTTGTGAGTTCTGAATAGAGGAGGCATGAGAATAGAACGATTTGAAGATATTGAGGCATGGCAGTTGGCCCGGGAGTTATCTCGCAAGATCTACGGCCTGACAAAGAAGGCCAAATTTACTCGTGATTTCGGGTTGAAGAGGCAAATCCAGGATACAGCACTCTCATCTAAAGGGTTCATAGGTTCAAGGTTAGTAAAGGTTAACAAAGAAAAAGCAACCCTGAACTTCTGAACCCTGAACCTGTGAACGCTTACGAATATCTATTAAAATAGTATAGGATTCGAGTATTTTATGAATCAACACTTGTTGAATATCAAAGATATTCAAAATGAACGCGATTACCGCAGCATCCCTATCGACAAGGTAGGTATAAAGAATCTGCAGTACCCCATTACGGTTCTCGACCGGCGCAACGGCTTTCAGCACACGGTCGCCTCCATAAACATGTTTGTCGATTTACCCCACAAATACAAGGGGACCCACATGAGCCGTTTTGTCGAAATGCTCCACCTGTTTCGCCCGGAGGTTTCTTTGAAAAAGATTACGGTAATCCTGGAGCAGATGAAAACGCATTTGCATGCGGCTTCGGCCAACATTGAAGTGACGTTCCCTTATTTTATCGAAAAAAGATCCCCGGTCACCAATTCACCGGGTTTGATGGACTATACCTGCAGCTTTGTAGGATCAAGCGATCCTGATGGTAAAATCGATCTCGTATCAGAAGTCATTGTCCCGATTTCTTCCGTCTGTCCCTGTTCCAAGGAAATCAGCGAGATGGGCGCTCATAATCAGCGCGGACAGGTGCGGCTCAGTACACGTTTTGATAAATTTATCTGGATTGAAGACATGATTGAACTGGTAGAGAAATGTGCTTCATGTGAAGTCTATTCAGTCTTAAAGCGCGTCGATGAAAAGCATGTAACCGAGAGGGCGTTTTCAAATCCTAAATTTGTTGAAGATATTGTGCGGGATATTGCCAAGAGGCTGAAAGAGGACCAGAACATCACCTGGTTTTCAGTAAGTGCCGAAAATTTTGAGTCGATTCACAACCACAGTGCCTACGCCTCGATCACCAGCGGCCGGCACCCCGACCTCTGAAGCCAGCTTCAAAACGCGCCGCATTGCGGGGGGCCAAGACAAATGGCTCTGCCTTGGAGTTTTATGTCTAAAATCACAAATTCCAAGCACCAAATTACAAATAAATCACAAATTCCAATATCCAATGACCTAACCCGGATAAACCGGAAATAACAAATCACAAGCATCAGATTTCAAATAAATTCCAAACTACAAGATCCAAATTCCAAATACTAAAGAACTAAACTATTTTAGTTTTCCCAGTATTGATGAAAATATCTTTTTCAATTCATTTGGCCTTCTTACGGTTATAAGGTTTGGAATTTTGAATTTCGGTCATTGTAATTTGTTTGTTTTTTGGGATTTGTTATTTGGAGTTTAATTTACTAAGCCCGTCGAAGATCCCGCATTGCGGGGGTCAGAGACAAAGGTCTCGGCCTAAAAGAATTCTTACTTCAGATTGTTCAGTAGTATATCCATGATACGGTCAGTTGTCTTTCCAGGAGTGTTGATCAGTACCACAAATCGATACAGCCCGCCCTTACTGCTTTCAATATAACCTGCTCGGGTGCTGATATTGTTAAGCGTTCCGGTTTTGTGGAACGTCCTTCCTTCACGGCGCATCAGATGATAATGCGGCGCAAACGCTTCCAGGATGATATGCAGGTTGTGCGCTGAAATTTTATTTTCCCGGGAAATTCCCGAACCTTCCACAATTTTAAAATTATTAATCTTCAAAACATTCTTTGCGAATGTTGATGCCGCCCTAACGCCCTTAGGGAGTGTGCCGGGCGGGCCGTAAACATGCGCTCCTATGGCCACTAGCAGCTGGTTAGCCATAAAATTGTTGGAATATTCAAAAAGTTTTGAAACCACCTGTTGGATTGAAAACTCGGAAGCGTATTTGAAAATCAGTTTGTCGGCCTCTTTTCGTACCCGGCCGATTCGAATCCGGCCTTTGATATCGATTCCTTGCTGTTTAAGAAAGTGGCGCAGAAGATGGCCGGCATAACGTGTGCTTTCATTGGCCTCGCTGGAAAGAATGATTCTGCCGTGCTTCATTCCGGATGCACGGATTCTATCGAGTGCAAACGGCAGCAGAGGGGTTTGGGGTTCAGCACTGACATAGGCACCGCTGGGTTTGCGTTTAAAGTTAACCGTGTTGAAATTGACGCACAAGGCACCATTAGGTGCATCGTACGGTTCGTATGATGATGTGACCCCGGGAATGACGATGGGGTCGCCAAAGTATGAGTCATCCAGTACCAGGTCTTTGATCTCTTTTGAGTTGGCAGATAGTTGTGTGGCAAGTGTTGCGGTGATTTGTACTAATACTTCTGAAATTAGAAGCGGATCGCCGTATCCCTTTACAATTAGGTTGTCTGCTTGGTCCAGATAAAATTCAGTGACAAACCTGAAGTCCGGGCCCAGAGAATCAAGGGCAACCAGCGCGGTGAGTATTTTAAGGGTTGATGCCGGAATCAGCTGGCGGCCCGCATTTTTTGAAAATAGCACGCGGCCCTTGGTGTCGGTGACCAGTACAGCATCCTGGTCACCGACAAGGTTATGTAAATCATCCAGATTTCCGGCGTAACTAATTTGTAGCTGGGCAATGCAAAGCAGCCCTAAAAAGACAAGGAGAATCCGAAAAGGGAATAATGACCGAATTTTCGGTGTTGATATTGAATTCAGCATTTATTTAGTTCTGAAAAACCTGGTCATTTGGGCCTCCGGCTCATAGAGCTTTCCGAGCCGTAGGCTTTACAAGCCGGAGGCCTACGCCTCGGAGAGCCAGGATTCTTACTTGCTTTCCAGGATAAGTGTTACCGGTCCGTCGTTGATCAACGCAACCTCCATCATGGCACGAAAACGACCGGTGGCAACGGTAATGCCTGTTTTGCGCACCTGGGCGACAAAATACTCGTAAAGTTCGTTGGCCTTGTCCGGACCGGCGGCTTCGGCAAATGAAGGCCGCCGCCCTTTCCGGCAGTCTCCCAGCAGGGTAAACTGGGATACCACCAGCATTTCGCCGCCGATATCGATTAGAGAGCGGTTCATTTTGCCCTGCTCGTCTTCAAAAATTCTCAAATTTACGATTTTTTCCGCCAGAAAATCGGCGCCGGCGGTCTGATCCGGCTTGGCAACGCCCAGCAGCACCAGCAGTCCGCTGTCGATTTTACCGACGGTCTCAT
>NZ_JAZFTO010000083.1:0-13391 GCF_036446775.1 Candidatus Desulfatibia sp. | reverse complement strand
AATTAGCTTGAATTCTTTAAATATCGTTTTGATCCTTATCCTTATTCATTTTACGCTCTATTCTACGGCGTTCTTTTTCCTCCTCAGCTATTTCCTCTGACAGGGCTCCAAACATGGCGATCTCTTCCTATCCAATGTCGATGCCGTTGTCCTCTTGTTCTGAATCATCCTGCATCTCAGCATTTAAGCTGTCATCCATACCGAAACCGCAATCAGAATCATCCTCAAAGTCACCATCGTCAAAGCCGTCATCGAAATCACCGTCATCGATAAAATCATCATTCATTTTACATACCTCCTTGTCTTTGTATCAATTTAATTGGTTAAGAGCAAATACCAAAACAGCACCAAATGAAAATATGAAAAGCCTGGAATATTGGCATAACAATTGAGTTTTCATTTAGGGATATATGGGTTTTAATCGTGGGCTATGCTGAATAGGGTTTGAAGGGATTGGGGTCAAACCTTGATCAGTGATTAAAGAATTTTTTTAAGTTATTTCAGCTTTTTATGTTGCACCATTCAAGACAAGGGGGTCAGGGGTGAATTCGAATTCAAAGTGCACCATAACCATATAAATGAATAGTGGACATGACAGGTATTTTAATTATTCTATGATAGAGAGAATTTCACACCTTCCTACCTCATAGGGTAACATTTTATCCAATTCTTTCCCTTGACAAATAGATGCACAAATGTCAATATTATCCCCAATAATAATACATAAAGTGTAATAAATCAGGGGTAAATTATAACATGGGGAGTGGTGAGTGATATTTACACGGAAAATCGAATCGGAATTAATGCGTTGGAAAAACGCCGCAAACAGGAAGCCGATTGTTTTGCGGGGGGCCAGGCAGGTTGGAAAAACATTTGTTGTCAATCGATTCGCCGAGAATTTTGATCATTTTGTCGACATCAACCTTGAAAGGCCGCAAGAACGCGATCTTTTTTCCGGTTTCAATACTGGCCGGGAACTTGTTGAACGAATTTTACTCTATAAAGGCCAAAAAATAGATACAAAGAGTGCCCTTTTATTTATTGATGAAATTCAACATTCAGCAGAAGCTGTGCAATCGCTCAGATACCTTTATGAAGATGTAAAGGATTTGCACGTTATTGCCGCCAGTTCACTTCTGGAAGTTTTTTCAAAAAGAGAAGGTTTTTCTTTTCCTGTCGGGAGGGTCAAGAATCTTTTTATGTATCCTGTAACGTTTATGGAATATCTTGAAGCACAAAATCCGCTCCTTGCTGAAAAACTGTTGCAACCGGATGTATTGGAAGAATCTTCCCTTCATGATTTGATGCTTGACGCGTTTAACACGTATGCATTCGTTGGCGGCATGCCGGAAGCCCTTGCCACTTATGGGGAAACAGGATCTTATTCGGCAGTGAGGGAAATCTATGACGCTATTTACATGGGATACATTGAAGATGTCGAGAAATATTCAAATTTGGCGAAAGCAAAATATTTAACCCATACGATAGACCGGGCGCCCTTATATGTCGGTGAACGGATTACATATGAAAAGTTCGGAGAGTCCTCATTCCGATCAAGAGAAATGAAAGAAGCGTTTGATGTGCTTGAACGCGCCTTGATCGTGTATCGTTCAAGACCTTCCGTATCAACCCACATACCGGTTATTGAAAAACTGCGAAAAGCCCCGAAGCTTTTTTTTCTTGATGTCGGGCTGGTGAATTACCGGATTGGATTCAAGGAATTTTTCAGCAAACAATCCTTGGACAATGTATTTCAGGGAAAAATATCGGAACAGGTCGTGGCTCAGGAAATCGTTGCACAGGCATTCCAGCCACCGTCACTTCGATTCTGGATACGGGAAAAAGGGGCTGCCGAAACGGATTTTCTTTATCCCTTTAAAGACGTGATTATCCCGATCGAAGTGAAGAGCGGGAAGACCGGCAAACTGAAATCCTTAAATCTGTTCATGGAAAACAGTCATCATCCATTTGCCATTCGTGTCTATTCCGGCAAAATCCGCATCGATCAGATAAAGCTTCCATCAGGAAAAAAATACTACCTTTATTCCATTCCGTATTACCTGTTATCAAGACTTGATGACGTCATCGGACGGTTTGTGAGGCAGAAGTTCACTGGTACGAAGCCCACGGAATTGGCAAAAAAGAATTTAAAATAAAACATCTCCTTGATTATGTCCTGAAAAACCTGGTCCTTGGGCTAGGTCAGAGATATTTGGCTCTGCCTTGGAGTTTTGTGTCTAAAATCACAAATTCCAAGCACCAAAAAACAAACAAGCTCCAAACTAAAAGCACCAAATTCCAAGGAAATTCCAAACTACAAGCACCAAACCACAAATTTTCAAGATCATATACTGGTTTGTTATTTGAAGTTTTGGTCATTGATATTTGTTTGTAATTTGATGCTTGTTATTTGGAATTTCCACTTCCTAAACTTTTTTCGGTTATTGTGATTTGTTTGATATTTGATATTTGTTATTTGGAATTTAACTTACGACATTTGAGATATGTGCACCCCTATGGGGTGAAATCAAAGCCTGGTCCTCTGGGCCTCCGGCTCGTAGAGGCGAGCCTACGCCTCGGAGAGCAAAAGGGGACGTTTTTCAAAGGTCTCAATTCTTTATTTCAATGCCTTCCGGCGATACCAGCACGTCCAGCCCTGTCCGGCTCCAGGTTGCGCGAGCCTGTTCAATGGTATCCACGAGCGGTTCCTGGCAGTTGAAGGAAGTGTTCAGAATCGAATTGCAGCCCGTTGTTGCGTGCCACATCTTCAACAATTTGACGATGAACGGATCGTCCCCCTCTTCCACGATCTGCGGCCTGCTGGTTCCATCTACGTGAGTTACCGCAGGTATTTCAACGGCATTGGTGTTAGCGATATAGGACATGTATTTGCTCGGAACCTCCCACTTCCCCAGTACCATGGGTGCAAAGGGCCGGTACCATTCGCGATGTTTTACATGCTGGTTTAAGCGCTCCTTGCCGTCCGGGATGCGGGGATCAAGCAGAATACTGCGATGACCAAGGGCACGCGGTCCGGATTCTGCTCGGCCATAACATAGGCCGACGCTCTTGCCTGCTTGTAGGAAACGAACAATGTCCGGAATAACTTCCGGGCTGATGTCACCGACGTCGGTTCCCAAATAAGGGCTCCAAGACCTTGGCGTTCTCGGTTTGTCAAGGATATGGTGCCAAACGAAAAGAGCCTGCCCAAGGCTCAATCCGCCGTCATGAGGCTGTGCCGGCACCCAGGTATCTTCATATATGCCGCTTTTGTGAACGGCGGTATTGGCAATGCAGTTCATGGAACATCCGCCGGTCATAATAAGACGCTTAACCGGTTGCCAGGACCGCATCCGCAAGGCGGCTTCCAGGTAGTAGTCTGTTGTGATCTTTTGCAGCGATGCACATACATCCTGTGCGAACTCGCTCTTTGGATCCAGCTTGATTACTTTTAGTCGTCCGCATTCGTCCTTGGGATAGGGGGAGAAAGGGTGGAAGAGCATTTGCTGTTTAAGCGTGTCGCTAATTTCATCCTGCGGTGTACCGTAACTTGCCAGCCCCATGAGTTTTCCGGCACCTTCCAGACGCTGCATGCCAAAATTATATTCACCGACTGAGGCCCACGTGCGGCCAATGTTGAGTTGCATACGACCGGGTCTCTCATAACCCCAGCCATATTCGATCTCATGAATTTTGTTGTCGCCGCCATAGGCCAAGGCGCAATTGCGATAGTCACCCCCGCCGTCAGCCGTCAGAATCCCGGCTGCTGTAAATGGCGATGTAAAAAGCGCGCCCGCCACATGTGCTAAGTGATGGTCAACAGCATAGCAATCATACCAGCGATCAAACATCATAATACGATGCTTGCTGTAACGGTCTTCTACCGGTCCCACCCACCCGTTTTGCTTGTAAGCGGGATTACTTTCATAGGAATCACCCTGTATTTGCCACGGTATCAGCCGCCCATCGGATGTGGGCCGCAGATAGGGGTTAATCACTATGATATCAATTGTTTCCGGATCCCAACCGTATTGTGCGAGAATTACATCCATGTCCATGACGCCCTGATCGTGCTTCTTTCGAGACAAGCGCTCTTTTTCCAGAACGACGATGGTTTCACCGTCCTCCAGCAAAGTACAGTTGGCGTCGTGCCCGCAATACAAGGATAGGATCCGCATTAGTCCCCTATTAGCTTATTCCGCATCCGGTTCCATCGAACCCAGTCGTTAAGATCTTTAGCAATGTCAAATCTGAACGGCTTTGCGGCTGTGCCGTCCGGTCGGATGTTGATTTGATGCAAGGACTTTACAATATAGGTCCACTCTTCCATGGATACCGGATGGGGTCCGGCTACCGGCCGAGGCCCTGCAACCGGTGTCGGTTTTTCGAGTTTTGCTTTTGTTTTTGCTACTTTAGTATGCTTGCGTTTGCTTACGACAACCTCACCTTCGTAAACTTTTAGTACAGCCGAATTGTCTTTGTTTACATTCATCCTGAAATCGGTACCGCGCACTCCGGCAACCGATGTCTTGGTGGTAATGGCAAAACGCCCTTTTGAACCGGAAAACTTAGGTACTTTGGCCCAGGTCTTGCCCAGGATGAGGTTAATATTAATATCCCTTTTTTTGGTTTTTTTATCATAAGCGACAGCTTCAAGCACAAAAGTGGTCTTTTCATCAAAACGGATAAAACTCTTATCCGGCAATTTTATTTCAACTCTGGATTTAATACCGGTGGTGACACGATCCCCCTGGGTTAAAAGACTTCCCTTGGATAAAGCTTGGGGTTTTTTCACTCCTTTTTTAAATAGTGAAGCATCTCCCTTAAGCAGTGTAACCACTGCTTTTCCTACACCAATTTTAATCTTAACGGCTTTAGTCCGGGCCAGCAGAGGATAAGATCCCAGGAGCAGAAATGATAGTATGACCGGGAGAATTTTTTTGATAAAATTCATTTTAGTGTCCCAAAGGGTTAAAGGCCGTTTACTTTTTAAGAAACCATTATAATGAGGCTACAATATCACAAAAGGATTAAAAATCAAATTCATCACTTATTAGTTTTTACAAGCCTTAACTTATTAAGTTTTAGGTGTTAGGCACTTCGAACTTGTTCAATTTGCAGGAAAGCAGGCCCTTTCCCCGTGAACAACCGGGATCTAAGACAGGAGCAAACCAAAGCCCGACCCCAGGGGTCAGGCTTTTTTGCATTGTATTTACAAATACTTAAAGCTTAAATTTTTACTAAATATAAGCATAAATCCTCAATGGTTAATGACTGTTATCGTGAATGTGCATCCGTTTCCCGTTGACAAACAATTAGGTGTTGTTCTATCGTAAAAGATAGTTTCATGCCCCGTATCAAGACTTAGTCATGGTCAAGCGTACGAGGTTAAAAGATAACCACAAATCAAGGAGGCCTTTTATTTTCCCCACCAACAAGCCTCAGTAAAAATGGAACCCAAAACTTTCAATCATCCAGGAGTTTTCGCTATGAAACAAATTCTACTCAGATTGCTCGTCCTTATGGTGTTTTTGGCGTCGGCGGCCTTTATGGGCTGTGCGGCTGTGGATATCTCCACAGATCAAGCAATAGGAATAATAGCAACGAGTGAGGCTTTTAAAAGTTTTAAAGGAGAATTCGAAAATACCGAGTATTATAAGAAACGCAAACCAAAATCTTTGGCGGTCCTTCCTTTTAAGGGTTTAGATGCGAAAAGCTATTCCATTGATTTCGAATCTGAAAACCCCGCCGGTGTGGTACGAAGGGGAATGTACAATCACATTGCTTCCCTGCCGTTCAGAGACCTGGAGCTTTATAACACCGACAAGCTTCTCAAGAACGCCGGTTTTAAGGATATCCGCAAAATCGAAGCCGTCATTGCCGAAAACCCCAAAAAACTTAAAAGCATTTTAGGGGTGGATGCTGTCATTACCGGACGCGTAACCCACTTTGATCGGATATTCGTGGGCATCTATTCCCAGATATCCGTGGGTGTCGAAGTAAAGATGTGGGATTTAAAGACCGGCAATCTTTTGTGGCGCGCCAAACACGTCTCCCGGGCGCATGCCGGTGGTCTGTCCGTCAGTCCCATTGGTCTTGTCATCGCCACCGTTGCAGCCGTTTGGAACCTGCGTGCCACCGAAATGATGAGCCAGACCGACGATCTCTTCCGGGAGATTATTTCAACCATCGATTTGCCGGAATCAGAACGGGTTGCCCAGGTACCCCCACCGCGGATCGATATGTTTGCCGCCATGAATACCGGCAAGCCGTTTACGATCGGGAAAAAAGTCGCCTTTCGACTTATTGGCGACCCCAACAATTCGGCTTACGTGGACTTGGGCGATTTCAAGTCGGGCATCGAACTTGCTCCCGTGTCCGGCAATGTGAAACAGGCGCTGCAGACCGAGGTGCTGGAGGCCATCAAAAAGACCTACAAGGATACCGGCCATACACTGACCCCGGAACTCCTCGCCGCCGTTAAAGAGGAGCTGGCTTCACGTGAAATCTATGAAGGCACATACACGGTGGAACCCGGGGAACAGGCTTATGGTATGATGGCAAAAGGATATCTGGTCAGCCCGGCAGGCACCCAGGGAACCGCCCTTGATGCCGCTAATATTTTGGACATTGACGGCCTTCCGCCCCAGCCTGCCACGGGGCTGACAGCGGAATCTCTGGACAACAAGATAAAGTTGAGTTGGTCTCTGAACCCTGAGGAGGATCTGACCGGGTATGAAATATGGTTAAGCTCAACGCCGCTTAGCGGCTACAGCCTGGTGGCGGAAAGCGAAAAAAATGAAGCTATCATTGAAGATTTGCCCAATTTTACCAGGATTTACGTCCAGGTCAGAGCTTTCGATAAGGCGGCCAATGCCGGCGATTTCAGCAAGCATATCGAAGCTGTACCCCTGCCCGAACCGGGCCTTTATGATTTGCCGCAGCCGGGGCCGGCCTTGAGTGGAGTTATCGCGGAAAAAATTCTGCTTGTGGCCGACAAAAATCCTTATACGGTACTTTCCGATCTGACGATTACCTCCGGCGGTGTGCTCTACATCGAGCCTGGTGTCAAAATTTTATTTGCCCCGGATACGGCCCTGAAAGTCGTCGGAGGTGACTTTCTGGCTTACGGCATGGTTAACAAGCCCATCCATTTTGCTCCGCAAACAAGCGCAAGCGAGCCCGGATCCTGGCAGGGAGTTGTCCTGGAGGGTGCCAAACGTTCCGTCCTGCGCCATGTGACTATTGAAGGGGCTGCAACCGGTCTGACCATAGACAACAGCGCTCCGTCTATCATTTACGCGACTATAACCAACAGCTCGCAAGCCGGCCTTTATCTAAAGGATAATGCCAAACCGAATATTTCTTGTTCGAAATTTGCGGACAACGAAGGCCAGGGCGCCATCGTGATCGAGGGCGAAGGTCTGGCGCCGGTAATTCGCAATAATGTTTTCAAAGATAACAATCCGTTCCAGGTTCAGAGTTACACTCCCCTGGAGATCGATCTTACGGGTAACTACTGGGGCCGCTCCGATCCCGACGCAGACTGGTTTCTGGGTGAAGTCGTGTGGAAACCGGCACTGGCCAAACCGACCGTGCCCTGCCCGACAAAATGAGCAAAGTAAACTAACGTTGCATTAATCTGTATAACTAACTATGAGGATAGCCGCAAGACAGTCGCTTTTACGAGATCGATGCTGGATGCTGGATGCTTGATACTAGATGCTGGATATTCAGGAATGCTCTAATAGTGAAGTCCAAAAACATCCAGTATCTCTCCGAGGCGTAGGTTCTCTACGAGCCGGAGGCCAGTATCCAGTATCCAGAATCAGCCAATACGGGCAATGGTTTTCGTTGTAACGGTCTAGATCGAATACATAATTTTATGCAACTATAGGGTAAAGAATGGAGGTACCTATGAAATCCGGTGTGAAATATAGATGGCTGGCCCTGATCGTTGTGGGTACACTTTTTTTCTGGCAACCCTCCCAGGCCCAGAACCCTGCTATGGAACGAGTAGGGGATCACGGAACCATTGACTGGGTCGGGCAAAAAGTCATTGCCAGAGGAATAGGAGCTCCTCCTCAAAAATATTATGGTAAACCCCAGGCCCGTCCATTGGCCCTGCGAGCCGCCATTACGGATGCCCGCCGCAACCTTTTGGAAGTTGTCAAGGGCGTTCACATCGATTCTGTTACCCAGGTGCTTAACTATATGGTTCGGGACGACACCATCGTTGCCAGGGTCCAGGGCATTATTCAGAATTCCAGCGTGGATGACAAACAGTATATGTCCGATGGTACGGTAGAGGTGGTCGTCAGTATGCCGCTTACGGGTCCATTGGGAGAAGCGCTCATCAATATTGCGGCCCGGCCCCCGGGCCCTGCCACCGGGGTGTTGCCCTCGCAAGAGGTGGACGCGCGTATCCGGCGTTTGGAGGATCGCGTCAAAGCCCTGGAAGACAAGCTGGCCGGTTTAAAACAGATAAATCACCAGCAGGAAGAGATGATTCTGCTCTTTAGGCGGTTCGTGGAAGCCTGGATGGATTATACGGCCAGCCGTCCCATGATAATTCAGGCCGGTTACGCCTCGGAGGATAAACTTGCAAATCTGAATAAAAAATTCGATGATCAGGAAGCCCGTCTGGCAGCACTTGCCTCCAGGCTCGATAAGATGGCCGGTCGTTTGTCGAAGGTGGAGTCTACGGCCAAACCTGCCCCCCCCATCAAGGCCGCTAAATCCAAAACCGAAGTTATCTACTCCGGCCTGGTGATTGATGCCCGGGACACAGGTTTTAGGCCCTGTCTAAAGCCTGCAATTTTTGCCAAGGGAGAGTTGCTTTACCCTGGTGATTATATTGATTTGCAAAAAGTGGTCCGTAAAGGCTATGTCCGCTATTATCGCCAAATCGGACGAGCCCAGCAGAGCGCGCGCGTCGGCAAACTTCCCTACACCATCAATGCCAAGGGGACCTGGAAGGGTAAGCGCAGCCTGGAAGTTGACGACAAAGCTTACAGCACGCTAAAACCCATTATGGATGTTCCGGATGCCTTCCTGGCCGCCGGCAAAGTGGTGATTGTCTTTTAACGCGTACCGGTGATTATTATTTTCCACAAAATATTATCTGAAAAAATACGGTTCATAAAGTAAGGCACAAGGAGGTATTATGAAGAGTAAGTCAATTTTTGCTTTGGTAGTTGTGGTTCTGCTTGCAATTCCCCTTAGTGGGTATGCAGAGCAGGGTCAGGACCTTATTGAGCGAGGAGACAAAGGCACAATTAACTGGAGCAAGGGAATTGCCCAGGCCACAGGCATCGGGGCTCCTCCAGAAAAATTGTACGGCAAACCCAGTGCCCGCCCTATGGCTTTAAGGGCTGCGAAGCTGGATGCCTATCGCAACATCCTTGAAGTGGTTAGGGGTGTCAGGATCAACAGCACTACAGTCGTAAGGGACTATGCCGTTGAAAGCGACGTCATTATGTCCAAGGTCGAGGGTATGGTCCAGGGTGCCGAGGTTGTTAAAAAGGAATATCTTTCTGATGGTACGGTGGAAATTACATTGCAGATGGATTTGCGGGGTGGATTTTCTCAACTGGTTCTACCCGAAGAGATCAAACCGCTGGAGTCGATCACACCGCTGGTGCCGGTGCAGAGTTCATCAGCGGTTTATACCGGGCTGATAGTCGATGCCAGAGGGCTGCGCGCACGGCCTGCCATGTCTCCGAAAGTACTGGATGAGAATGGCCAGGAAGTTTATGGATCCGCGTTTGTCAGCCGTGAATATGCTGTGCAGCAAGGCATGAGCGGGTATGCCAAAACCGTTGCCGCCGCCCGCACAAATCAGAGGGTTACAGATAATCCTTTGATAGTAAAAGGTTTGCGAGTAGAAGGCGCCGGACATAGCGATATTGTAATCAGCAATGCGGACGCATCCGTGCTCAGAAGTGCGTCGGAAAATCTTTCTTTCATGAAAAAATGCCGGGTTATGATTGTGGTTGACTAACCTGATTCAGATCCGCCGGAGGCGGAAAACCAAAAACATTTGCCACAAAGGCACCAAGACACAAAGAATATATTTATTATCCTTTCTTCGCGTCTTGGTACCTTACTTGCCCGCCATCCGTAAGGCGGGGTGGCCATGAAAGAAAGTTTTTACATAAAATCCCAAGTTCTGCATTTAACGTATAAAACATAAAGAGTTTTTATAGTATTCGATTAAGGAGGAATTATGGTTTCCAGAAAATTATTTTTTGTCATTGTCGGCCTCTGCATACTTTTTCTGTCTGCCTGCGGGCCGCAGGCAGTAGCGCCGGAGGCAGAATTTGATACTCCCGCGCACCATGTCAAAAACGGCCATAAGCTGCTTAAGTCCGGGAAATTAGATGCCGCTTTTCGTGAGTTTAATCGGGCCAAGGAGCTGGATCCAAAGTATTCGCCGGCTTATGTGGGTCTTGGTCTGGTGTACGGCGTGAGGGATGAATTTGACAACGGCTTTAAGGCTATGAAAACGGCCCAGCGATATGCCGATGGCAAAGAGCAAAAAGTTGCCTTCAATGTCGGGTACATGCGGCTTTATATCAAGGGCCGGGAAAAGGTGAAAAAGAATTGGCTAAAAGAGGTAAATACCAGATTTAACTATGCGATCAGATACATCCCTGATCTGCCGGCACCGTATTTCTACATGGGGGTTGCTTATAAAAACTCGTACAAATTCCAAAAGGCCGCCGCTAATTTCACCAAAGTTCTTGAGCTTGATAAAGGATTTGTTAAAGAAGCGGACACAGAATATGCTATTGTTCAAAAAATCCAGAGAGCAATGCCCGGTTCCGTGGTTGGGAAAAAAATTGCGCTGCTCGAAAAGATCACGCGTGCCGATGCTGCGGCTCTTTTTATCGAAGAGCTGGAAATCGATACCCTTTTCAAGAAACGAACACCAAAGAAATACGATACTGCTTTTCAGGACCCGACAAAGAAATTTGCGGCCGGTGAATATGTAAAAACCCCGCCGGCCACTGATATTGAGGATCATGTTCTCAAAGCTGATATTGATGCGGTGATTGCCATCGGGATTAAAGGGCTGCAGCCCGGTCCCGATCATACCTTTGAGCCCGGAAAAATCATAACCCGAGCTGAATTTGCCATGATGATCGAGGATATCCTGATAAAAATCTCCGGAGATGATAGTCTTGCCACCAAGTTTATCGGCAGCGCATCACCGTTTCCGGACGTAAGAAACGACCTTCCGTTTTTTAATGCTGCCATGGTCTGCACCACTCGCAATATCCTGGAAACTAAAGATGCCGCAACCGGTGAGTTCGCACCCATGGAGCCGGTTTCAGGAGCTGAAGCCCTTTTAAGCATTAGGATCTTGAAAACACAACTTTAAATTTGAATTCATCCCCCGCTGCTTGCAGCGCGGGATGAATTCAAATGAAATATAAAATCGTAACACGATTTTATTTCATAATATAATACCCTAAGGGATTGGAAACATTATAGTGGAGTCGCTGCAATGAAACTTTTTAAAATAAATTCGATAGTTATATTCCTGGCTTGCCTTGTTATGATCCCTTATCCTGCAAACGCTGATAACAAAGCGGTTTCAATTGCAATTGGAAGCGGAACAGCAGTGATTAGCATGCTGGAAGGAAGCGCCCAGCGGACAAAAAAGGGTGCGACCGCAGCCAAGCCCTTGTTTGACGGAGATTTTTTGTCCAAGGGCGACCGCGTGACAACGGGTAAAAAATCGAGGATAGAGCTCAAAATGCCGGACGGCAGTTATGTCCGATATGGTGAGTCGACAACTTTCGAATTGGTTTCAGCTGTTTATGACGTTCAAAAAAAGAAACGCAACATCAGCATCAGCATGATTCTGGGGAAGACGTGGGCCAAGGTGTCCCGGTTATTCGGCCGACGAGGGCGTTTTACAATCTCTACCAGAACTGCGGTCGCCGGGGTGCGCGGTACAGTTTACCGGCTGAACGTTAACCAGGACGGCTCCGTTATGATAAAAGTTTACTGGGGTGAGGTTGTTGTTAACAACCGCAAGCAGGCACAAGAAGCGGCCGAGCCCGGAAAAATGATGGAACTTACACCGCTACCGGTGGCGGGCCCCTATCCTGTGAAAGGCCCCCATCCCGTATCCATGGAAGAGTGGACCTATATTGTAAAGTCCTTGCAACAGATAAATATCAAACCGGACGGCACCGTCACAAAACCGTTCCGATTTGACATCAAAGAGGATCTGAACGACTGGGTGCTCTGGAACAAGCAGCGCGACGAGATCCTCGGCGACATATGAACCTAGGTTGAGCGGTTCAACGTTCAAGGTTCCGGGTTGATAAGCCCTAACAGGCTCAATTCAAAAGAGTTACGCTTCAATAGAGGCGGCAAGCAATTCTCACCCAATGGGTGCGATAAACCAATCTTGACATTGAGTTTTAACGTTAAGTAATGTCAAGATGTTATAACCTTTGAACCTTTGAACCCTGAACCTAGAACCGATCAGTTTAGGCACTTTAAACTTTTTGGGATTAGGTGCCCATACTCCAAGACGCCAGATACCGTTTCTGTTCAGGCGTCAGCCTGTCGATTTTAACACCCATGGCAGCCAGTTTTTCTTTGGCAATGGCTTTATCGATTGCCTCGGGAACCGGAAAGACTTCGTTTTCAAACAATGTTTTACTTTTTGCCATATATTCGATACTCAGGGCCTGGTTGGCAAAACTCATATCCATTACACTGGATGGATGACCTTCGGCGGCCGCAAGATTTATCAGCCGTCCTTCCCCCAGAACATTAATGTGCCTGCCGTTTTCAAGGAGGTGTTCTACCACCAGGGGCCTCATCTCGCGTTTAGACTTTGTAATGCCTCCCAGCCCTTCAAGATCCAGTTCAACATTAAAATGGCCGGAATTAGATACAATGGCACCATCTTTCATGATCTTGAAATGTTCCTGGCGGATGACGTTGATATTGCCGGTAACCGTGCAGAAAAAATCACCGATTCGGGCTGCCTGCCGCATGGGCATTACGGCAAAACCGTCCATGACCGCTTCAAGCGCGGCCGTCGGGTCAACCTCGGTAATAACCACGTTGCTTCCCATGCCGCGGGCCCTCAGAGCCAGCCCCCGGCCGCACCATCCATAACCGCAAACCACAAAATTGGAGCCTGCTATCAAGCGGTTGGTGGCCCGGATGATCCCATCCATGGTGCTCTGGCCGGTACCGTAGCGGTTATCAAACAAATATTTGGTCTTAGCGTCGTTCACCGCTATGATCGGGTATTTCAGGGCTCCGTCCGCAGCCATGCTCTTTAAACGAATGATACCCGTAGTGGTTTCTTCGGTTCCGCCGCGTACCCCGCCAAGCAGTTCCGGGCGCTCGGAATG
>NZ_JAZFTO010000082.1:0-3776 GCF_036446775.1 Candidatus Desulfatibia sp. | reverse complement strand
TCGGCCTCGTTGGAAAGGTGCGTGGTAAGGACTACCGTAACGCCGCCGCTCTCGCGGAGTTCTTCCAGCGTATGCCACATATTGCGCCGCGCGCCGAGGTCGAGGCCGGTGGACGGCTCGTCGAGTATCAACAGGCGCGGATCGTGTATGAGGCCCTTTGCTATCTCCACCCTGCGCCGCAGGCCGCCCGAAAGGTTTTCGGCAAATTCGCCGCGCCTGTCGGAAATACCGAATTTCGTTAAAAGGGTTTCTATCTTTTCCTTTAACGCCGCGCCCCGTATTCCGTAAAGGTGCCCCTGATGCGTGAGGTTTTCCATCACCGTCAGTTTCTTGTCGAGGCTTGGATTCTGAAAAACCACGCCGAAAGTTCGGCGCACCTCGGCGGCGTATTGGGTAATGTCCTTGCCGAATATCTCCGCCCTTCCCGACGTGGCCGTAATAAGCGTGGAGATGATTTTGAATAGCGTCGTCTTGCCGCTTCCGTTAGGGCCCAGGAATCCGAAGATCTCCCCTTTATCAACGGAGAAATCTATCCCCTTAAGCGCCTCGCGCCCTTGCGTCCCGCGCTTTGCCGGATATGTGTGCCGTACTTCGTATGTTTTTATTGCCGTCAATTAATCCCCCAAATGTAACGAATGCAATATCATACCATGCAGAAATTTAAAGCTCGTCCAATATTGGCGGACGCAAATATGATTAATAATATTAAGAGGTGAAATAAAAATACGTTATGCTTTGCCACCAACTCCAACAATAGCGCTAGAAACGTAAGCAATACCATTATGGTTTTCAGTAATTTTAATAGCATTTGATTGATTAAAAGTATGGACAAAACAATGGTGAATGGTTAGGACAAGGTCTTGCAATTCACTGTCTTGTTCTAGATTCTCAATTTTCAATCCAATCTCTTTTGCCTGTTCAGTGCTGATATGTCTCGAATGTGTTTTCATCATTGCCCTATCGGATAACTTTTTCACAACCTCCTCAGCAACATTTTTCGGATTTGAACTTGTTAAAAACATTCCCGTAGAAAGCCACTCTGTTACAATTTCTTTTGACCACGCAATTGCATTTCTACATTCACCCAAAAATGTTGGGTGATATTTGCTTATAATAGTTTGCCAAATTGGTATTTTTGCTGGATCTTCTTTAATTTCTTTTATAGCAAGATTAAATTCCTCAATAACACCATACGCAGGGATACCATTAAACTGGGGGTCTATTGGGCCAATATTTGAGTGCTTACCCATATAAATAACTAGCCCTGCGCACGCAATCATTGTTCCCGCAGACATTGCAATTTGAGGTATAAATATATTAATGTCGGTAGCAAACATTGTTCTAAGATAATGCACGAGTGATTCAGTTGCTGCCACTTGCCCGCCAGGTGTATGAATAATTAAGTCCAATCCTTTTGTACGATCAAGTCCATGAATTGTGGCCATAAAAGTGTTTTTATCATTATCATCGATCTCTACTCCCCCAATTCTAGGCTTCTGTAACCAGCCAGAATAATAACAGATCACATTTCTGCCACGTTTTTCATGGAGTTTTTTAATATATTTCCGACGAACGTAATCTAACGCATCCTTCCTTTGGGATGATCCTATTTCTTTTAAGATTTCTCCCCAACTTGGCATTTAGCAAGCTTACTTCTGTGATGTATACGTATTTGCAGAAGTTGTAAAAACAATACCCTCATAACGTAACACGCTTACTTTCTGAAAAAGCTTTGTGTATAGATCTGCTCCAAAATATTGATCTGTAGTTTCTATTTTTAGAAGATCAAAACCACGATCAATTTCTTCCATACTCTCTTTGGATAAATATGGAAAATGGTCTAGAGTGCCATTTTTGTAGTTTTTATTCTCCATACACGCACCTTCACACCCCCAAGTTTTATTAAAAAGATCACAACCACCTTTCCTACAATTAGATTCTAGCATAGATCGGTGGAAATTCCTTAATAGCTTTTTTATGCTTATTAAGCATCTTATAAGTTTCGGTAATATTTCGCTCATTTGTGTACATTGACTAATTCCTTTTAAGATTGCAACCTTAGATGCTTGATTTGCTGAACTTGGTTAATTTGGTGCTAAAGGAAATCTTGGGTGATTTGCATTTATAAAGAATTCTTGAATTATTAGCTTTCTATTACGGTTCGCGAAACCAGACCCTTATCATCGTCAGTCTCGCGTACAAAACAGTTCCGGTTAAAATGCCGCCTATTTGCCGTTTTGAACAGTTTTTTCCGATAGCTCTTTCAAGTTTAAAAGTTGCTTTCTCATCATGATTAAATCGCCCCATGAAAGGAAAAGACGAAAAGGGAAACCCAACACGCCTTTGAAAAAAGCCGCCGGATACATGATACACAGCTTAACCAAAAGACGGCATCCGCCCCCTTCACCTTGCCCTTGGGGAACAACCATATAGGTAACGGACGTCTCGCCCAATAAACGCTTTGCCCACGGGATGTCCATCGCCAGCGTAATGTGGCGGTCCTTTTCAAAATCGACCAGCCTGAAAATCGTCATCACGCGCTGGCCCTTTTCGAGGTTCTCGGCTCCCGGCGTAAGTGTTTGCGGGCTTTGGCGGCCGAAGTTATCTATCCAGTCGTAACTATAGGGGGCCAGCTTCAACTGGCAAAGCCAGCGGAATACCGTGGACGCGGGGGCGTCTATGCCGACCGCGCGGAAAAGCTCTGTGTCTATCGTCGTTATAAAGCCGTCGCACCGGTATTCAAGGCGCGTCTCATCTTCGCTTATCCCCCAGTAATCCGGAAGGCCTTTCATTATGGATGCGGGGTGGAGGCTACGGGCCTTTTAAATAGATTTTTATGGCGATGCTGACGTAAAAGAAAAGTGCTATAAGCAAAAGGATTACGGCAAACGCGCCCTTGCTTATCGGCGGCTTTTTTGGTCCTTCGCTTACAGGTTGATTGTTGCTGTCAGGCTTATCGCCGGCACATTTAAAATTAGTAGGATCGATTCCGTGTTTTACCATAAGCCTCCTTTTATAACCCGCTTTCGAGTTTCCTTTCCTTTACCAGCGTCAGCCCCGCGTAAAGGACGAAGAGCGCGCCGCCGATAACGGCAAGCAGGGTGCCGACACCCATGAGCGTTAGCGCTGCAAGGACGGCGGGGTTGTCCGTCCAGTCCACGCCGAACGTCTTGCGCGGCGCGCCGAATATTCCCGATATAAAAAGCCCCATGATGAACATGAACATCCCCGCGCCGTAAAGGTACGGCTGAAACTTCGCAACTCCGGGCAGCGATATCCGCACTTTGTACCCAACCATCATGTGATAGGCGAAACCCATAAGGGCGAGCGTAAGCGCCGTTATCGCGCCGTGGTAATGCGCGGGGACTCGCGTGTCGTTTTGGAACCCGGCGTAAGCTATGAACACGCCGAAAAGGTAAATCAGCATCGAAAACAAAAGCGCAACCGACGCCGGACTTTTATAATCGAACTTCATCCTTAAAAAAATATTTATGATATGCAAAAAAAGCGGTATGCCAATACCCAACGCGTAAACTATCTCCGAGCCTATCCTCGAATAAGGATGCAGCGGGTCGAAGACAAACGACATGCCCAGCAGAATCAAAGCCGAGAGCGCCAGCCATTTGTTGGCTCCCTTAAGGAACTTCCACAGCTTTATTTCGCCCGGAGTAGATATTTTCAAGAGTGCGTGCCACACGGCAACCAGCATCGCGCCGTTGAGTATCTGCTGAATGTGCCCCGGCGTCCAGAAGAGCCGCTCGTAATAAGCCTGCGGG
>NZ_JAZFTO010000081.1:0-5892 GCF_036446775.1 Candidatus Desulfatibia sp. | reverse complement strand
CGCAAAGCAGTGGCTTATTTTGATTCCCATGTGCAGCATCCCATGAGTATCGCTTCATTTACGTCCGCCGAGGCTGCTTCGTCCTATGAAGCCCAGCAGGCTTTACAAACCCTGCGACAGGCTGATTTTATTCTGATAGGTCCTGGCAGTCCCACCTATGCTATAAGACAATGGCGGCAAACCTTAATTCCGGATATCTTTACCGAGCGTATCCAAAACGGCGGTTGCCTGGTAGCGGCCAGCGCCGCCGCGCTGACGGTGGGACGGTTCACGCTGCCGGTTTATGAGATTTATAAGGTGGGTGAAAAGCCTTACTGGTTTGATGGAATCAATATTCTGGGGCGTTTTGGTTTCGATCTTGCCGTGATACCACATTGGAACAACGCTGAAGGGGGCACTCACGATACCCGCTTCTGTTACATGGGTGAATCGCGTTTCAAGGTGCTTGAATCGCAGCTGCCCGAAGATGTTGCTGTTTTGGGGCTGGATGAGCATACGGCCTGCATCATTGAACTGGAAAAAGGGCAGGTTCGCATCGAAGGCCTTGGACGCGTAACTCTGCGCCGAGGTGGTGTTGAAAAAATATTTGAAAAAGGCGACTGTTTTGGGCTGGATATTCTGCGCGGTTTGGATGTCGGGGATCAGGAGCGGCTTCAGTCGCCGGTTGCCGGCGTCGCCGCTCCTCCCGATGCCGGCGATGTGGAGGGCTCCTTCTGGGAGACCGTTCGTACCCTTGAGTCGGTTTTTGATGAAGGTCTTGAAAAGCACGACTCTAAAAAAACCGTTAACGCACTTCTGGAGCTGGATCGAAGTATATGGCAAGCGCACCAGGAACTGGAAAGCGAAGAATTCATCTCTCAGGCCAGGGAAATCCTACGCGAGCAGATCGTTCTTTTGGGAACCCGACTGGCGTCTGCGCCACAAAGTACAGAAGATTGTCTGGCCCCGCTAGTGGAAGAACTGCTTAATTTAAGAAACTATTTCAGAGGTAAAAAACAGTGGGCCGATGCTGACGCTATTCGCGAGTGCCTCGAGAAAGTGGATGTCACCATCGAGGATACGAAGGAGGGTTCCCGCTGGCGGCTGAAGAGTTAATCACCAACAGGCTGAATATAAGTAGCGTCCATCCATAAATGGCTATTTTCCCGATGAGCGGCGTTCTCCGCGGGTTTCCGCCCTCGACGTACAGACGTACGCCTCGGGCGAAAACCCTTGTGCGGCCTTGCTCATCGAAAAAATATCTCATTTATGAATTGGACACCCAGTGTGTTCATTTTGGATTCGTGGATGGACACTAAGTAACCTTATGTTATGAAATGAAGATTGCAACGAGAGATACAGAAAGTAAAAAGCTTACTTTTTCCAAAAGCGACTATTCGGTGACGTCCTTAACTTTTGATCAGGTCTCGGATTGCCGCCTGGATACCGGCCGGTTGCTGCAATGGGAGTGCCTTTTTATGGAGCCTGCCTGGATGCAAGCCTGGTGGAGTCATTTTGGCACCGGAATGACCCCGTGCATCCTGGCCGTCTGGCATAAAAAAACCCTGATCGGGATTGCACCGCTTATGGCCGACGGAACCACAGCGTGCCTGTTGGGCCATTCCGACCTTTGTGATTACATGGATTTTGTTATTGCACCGCAGAGAGGGCCGGAATTTTTCACCGTAATCATTGAGTATTTACAAAACAAAGGTTTTGTGCTTTTGGATTTGAAGCCGGTGCTCGGCGAATCAAATGTAGTCAAGGATTTGGTTGAAATCGCACCGAAACTGGGATGCAGGGTGGTCTGCAAGCCGGACAATGTTACCTATGCAATGGAATTGCCGTCTTCCTGGGAAAAGTTTCTAAAGCGACTTAGCGGCAAACAGCGCCACGAGATCAGGCGTAAGCTGCGGCGGCTGGATGCAGCCGGTCAGGTCAAATACCGCATTATCGAGGATGTCGATGCCGTCCGCACTGAAATCGATATTTTTATGGCGCTGTTCAGGTCGAACCGGCCTGACAAAGCAGCCTTCATGACCTCGCAAATGGAGGCTTATTTTAGATCTCTGGCCGCAAGCATGGCAGCCCATCATATGCTAAGACTTGCTTTTTTAGAACTTGACGGGCAGCCTGCGGCCGCCGCCATGTGCTTTGATGATCATTCCACGGTCTATCTTTACAACAGCGGCTATGATCTTAGCTTTAGTTCATTGAGCGTGGGGTTGCTCAGTAAAGTACTGAGCATTAAAGACAGTATCCTAAGAGGCCGCCGCAAATACGACTTTCTCAAAGGAGACGAAAAATACAAACGATACTTGGGTGGCCGTCCGCTTCCGCTGTTCAGTTACCGGATTCACCTATCCCCATAAATTTATGAAAACCGAAGCGTTAAAAATTGCGATCCTCAGCCTCCATTCCAGCCCCATAGGAGCATTAGGGAGCCGTAACACCGGCGGAATGAGCGTCTATATCCGCGAGCTGGCACGTGAGCTGGGCCGTTGCGGCCATCACCTCGACATCTTTACGCGCCGGAATGCTCATACAAACGGTCAGGTCGTTAATCTGGATGAAAATGTGCGGCTGATCCATTTGAGTAACGGCCATGTTGGTCCGGTGCCCAAACTTGCTCTTTACCACACTGTGGAGGATTATTTTCGTGCGCTGGAGAGATTCCAGGCGCAAGATGGTCTTTGCTACGATTTGATTCACAGCCATTACTGGTTGTCCGGCCTGTTAGGGCAAATAGCCCAAAACCGCTGGCAGGTTCCGCATATTGTCATGTTTCACACGCTGGGCGCATTAAAGAACATGGCGGCTGCCGGCGAGCCGGAACCCGAGCTGCGCATTGTCAGTGAAAAACGATTGGCAAAAGGGTGCCATTGTATTGTGGCATCCACCGCAAAAGAAAGAGAGAAGCTCATGCGTTTTTATGGTGCCGCTGCTGAAAAAATCAAAGTGGTGCCTTGCGGTGTTAATCTGAATCTTTTTCGACCACTCGACCGGCTTGCCGCGCGGCGACGGCTCGGTTTTGAAGCGGACGAATCGATTGTGCTTTATGTCGGGCGGTTTGATCCCTTAAAGGGTCTGGACCGTTTAATAGCGGCCTTTGCCTACCTGCGCAACCACCCACGACTGCGGCTGGTGATCGTCGGCGGAGACGGAGAGCAGTCCTCGGCATTTCAGTATTTGCAGCGGCTTGTTCTTAAATACGATGTCCAGGATCGCGTGATATTTGCCGGCCGGATCGAACAATCCGACCTGCCGCCATACTACAGTGCGGCCAATGTACTTGTGATCCCTTCCCGCTATGAAAGCTTCGGAATGGTGGGGCTCGAATCCCTGGCCTGCGGCACACCGGTTGTGACCACGCCGGTGGGTGCCTTCAAGCGTATTCTGCGTGAGGGACAGACCGGCTATGTGGTCAGCGACGATACGCCTGTTGCCCTGGCCAGGGGCATTGAGTTCTTTTTGCCGGCAACGCTTGCCGAGGCGCCGGTACCTGAAGCCGTGCGTGCCTCTGTGTTTGAGTATGACTGGTCAAATGTGGCTTCCGCTATCATGGACGCATACACAAATGTGTTGACGAACCAGACTTATGCCTCAAATTGAGCGATAACGCTCAATTGAAAATTATTTGTTATTCGTTAATTGAAAGACTATTAGCTGCTATTCTATATCTCTATCATATACGATGTATAATTCTGTTTATTTTTCAGTTAAAACCAATAACTGATAACCAATAACGGATAACATCTAATTGAGTTTTAACTCAATTAGGGCAATTTAATCAGGAGGCTAAGCGTGACAACTCCCGCGGATGTGATGGTGATAGCAGCCCACCCGGATGACGCTGAATTCGGCGTGGCAGGAACGGTGGCTCGATGGACGAAAGAGGGGCGACAGGTGGTTTATGTTGTTTGCACCAGCGGTGAAAAAGGCACCAGCGACCGCAGTATGAAACCGGAGCTACTGGCCCAAATACGGGAAAAAGAACAATTGGCGGCAGCCCAAGTCTTGGGCGTGCGTGAGGTCAAATTTTTGCGTTATCCCGACCAGGGCTTAGAGGAGACTCCGCAGTTGCGCAAACATATCGTTGGCTTGATCCGCATGTTTCAGCCCAGTGTCGTGGTAACGTCCGACCCCTACAGGCGCTATCTCTGGCATCGTGATCATCGTATCATCGGTCAGGTTACCCTGGATGCCGTTTTCCCCTTGGCCAGGGATCATCTGGCTTATCCTGATTTGCTGGAGGAGGGTCTTCAGCCGCACAAAGTGGAGGAGATTCTCTTCTGGGCCGCGGAAGATGTCAACTATCGTTTCGATATCACCAGTACCTTCGATCTCAAGTTTACCGCTCTGCAGTGTCATGTCACCCAGATCAAGGAATTAGGTATTCCCGATTTGAAAGCCTGGCTGCGGGGTTTTTGTCGGGATCTGGCCGCGGGAGAAAACTTCGAACTGGCGGAAGCGTTCCACCGCGTTCAAATCTCCGGCTATCCTAATTCTTTAGTTAGTAAGCTTCGATCATCCACCTAAAATTTGGGATACGCATCAGCTCGTTTTAGTGAGCATGAGTCCGACTAAAATCGCTGCGCGCTTTTATGAAACGTCCCGCTTTACAGCGGGACGTTAAAATTGATGGCAGAAAGTTGTGCTTACTCACTGAATTCTGCATAGGCAATCTTGAAGTAATAATTGTCTATGCAGGATTCTGCATAGGCAATCTTGAAGTAATAATTGTCTATGCAGGATTCGGGTATTACAATTTTATTGTTCATTACTAATAACCGGAGATTTGATTCTGGTGACGCGAGACATAAAACTGCAGTATGTCGGTTTCGGTCACCATTCCAAGGAGAGCGTTGCCCTGGATTACCGGCAGGCAGCCAATTTTGTTTTCAATTAAAAGCTGTCCGGCCTCATGGATCTCCGTATCCGGTCCGATGGTGATGATTTCTTCATTCATCACTTCCTTGATGGTAACAGTCTTCAGGTGATCGCGGGCTTCCCCATAATCATAGCCCATTACCGAATCCAGTGAGGCTTTAAACAGGTCCCGCTGGCTGATGATTCCGACCAGACGGTCGCCTTCAATAATCGGCAAGTGTCTGATTCGCGCCAGGGTCATGATATCACTTGCCAGAGATAACTCTTCATCCACCTTAAGAGTGACCACTTCCGTAGTCATGATGTCTCGAACTTTCATGCTCCCCCTGTAGGCTCAAAGATGCTTGGATTTTAAAGGTGTATTTACTATTCTGGCCTAATAAAGCCCAATAGTCAATAACGTCCTGATTGTCGAAAATTAAACCCTAATTAATCCCGCAGCTTTAACGACAGTAGCAAAAAGTCGACTATAGACCAATTTTAAGAAGGAGAAGTCAATGCCTGTTTTCAGCTATCTGGCATACCCTGTAAAGGGGGCCAAGGAGAAACTGCTCAATGATCTTGCGGGGCTGGACTACTGTGAGGTGACGCCGGCTGAAAATGAGGAGATCCTGGACCTTGTGACCGACACGCCGGACGACGAAAAAGAGCAAGAGTTACAGAAAAAATTTAAAAAATTAAAATCATTACAGTCTCTTGGCATGACATTTGGCCATGGGGATGCGTAAACAAAGGAGTGCCACATGAATATTACCAGAAGATCATTCATTAAAACCATGGCCTTAAACAGTGCCGTTGCGGCCGCATCGACCCTGTTCCCGGGAATCAGTTTCGGGGCATGGAAAAGCATAGACCTCCCCGCGGGAATGATTCAATGGAAAAAGGCGCCCTGCCGTTTTTGCGGGGTAGGATGCGGCCTGCTGATCGGGGTATCCGGTGATCGAGCCGTGGCTGTGAAAGGTGATCCCAACAGTTCTGTCAACAAGGGGTTGTGCTGTGTAAAAGGCTATCATTCCGTCCAGG
>NZ_JAZFTO010000080.1:0-13426 GCF_036446775.1 Candidatus Desulfatibia sp. | reverse complement strand
TTAAGAAAGGAATAAAACATGAAAATTCATTCCTTGATGATTGCCGACCCAATTACCATAAATGAAAACGCCTCTATCAGGGAAGCCATTGAAGTTATGAAAGTGAACTCTATCCGACATCTCCCGGTAGTGTCAAAGGGGAATAGGCTAAAAGGTTTTGTTACCCTGGCTGACTTGAAGCAGGGCCTTATTCCATCAATGGTTGGAGATGTAACTCTGTCAGATCTGATGATAAAGGATCCGATTGTGGTTGATCCTGATGACGATGTCGAAACTGCAGCCCGGATCATCTATAAACACAAAATCGGGGGTATGCCGGTGGTTAAAAACAACAAACTGGTCGGCATAATAACCGAAACGGACATTCTCAGGGCTTTTATAGACATGATGGGGCTTCTGACAGCCAGTTCGCGTATTGAGGTGGTGATCGAAGACAAACCGGGCTTGTTTAGAAAAGTTCTGCAGATTATCAGTGATAACGGCGGAGATATAATCAACGTAGGAATGCCGGCCCGGCATACAGACACGCGGGTGTATTACTTTCGTCTGTCCGTCTGTAAGACAGATATAATCAAAAGAGCCCTGGAAGAGGAAGGGTTCGAAGTTATCTCTGCAACTAACTAGTTTCCATCCATAAATGGCTATTTTTCCGATGAGCGGCGTTCTCTCTCCGAGGCGTAGGCTCTACGAGCCGGAGGCCGCGGGTTTCCGCCCTCGACGTACTAAAGTACGCCTCGGGCGAAAACCCTTGTGCGGCCTTGCTCATCGAAAAAATATCTCATTTATGAATTGGAAACTACATAGTGCTCAAATGTATTTATGTATGGGCACTAACTAAATGGTTGAACCTATGACTGAAACACTAAGCTTTAAGGGCAAAAGACTGGTTGTGGGCGTCGGATCGGCACTTATCGATATCCTGGCACATGAGGACGATGAGTTTCTGAAGAAAATCGGCGCTGTCAAAGGCGGAATGACCTATGTTGACAACGACTTCATTGAACATACTCTGTCAATGACGACAGGCAAGCCGCAAGTAGTATCAGGAGGATCTGCCTGCAACACAGCCGTAGGTATTGGCAAGCTTGGCGGGCCGGCCGGCTTTGTCGGTAAAAGCGGCCGGGATAAAATGGGTGTTATTTTCGAAACGGATCTAAAAAAATATAATGTTGAGCCGTCCCTTTTTAAATCATCGTCACCAACCGGTAGGGTTTTGTCTATTATCACTCCTGATGCGCAGCGTTCCATGTTGACATTTTTAGGTGCAGCTGCGGAAGTGCAGCCCGATGAAATCACAAAAGAGTGTTTCAAAAATGCAGCAATTGTTCATATAGAGGGTTATCTGGTTTTCAATCAGGCTTTGATATTGGCGGCCTTAAATGCAGCCAAAGCGGCCGGTGCCCGTGTATCCCTGGACCTTGCCAGTTTCACTGTAGTGGAAGAATCTAAAGAGATTCTTGAAAAAATAGTTAATGACTTTGTAGATATTCTTATTGCCAATGAAGATGAAGCGCGAGCCTTTACCGGCTATTCCAATGAAACCAAAGCGATCAATGCGCTTGCAGAAAACACTCAGATTGCAGCGCTTAAGATCGGAAAACGGGGAAGTTTGGTCGCCCATGCCGGCAACATCTTAACAATCGAACCCAAAGGCAGCGGCGCGGTAATCGACACAACCGGCGCCGGTGATCTCTGGGCAGCAGGTTTTTTGTTCGGCCTCGTCAACGATTACAGCCTTGCAAAATGCGGCGAACTCGGTTCAGCCTGTGGCTGGGAAGTGTGCCGGGTTGTAGGAACCAAAATCCCGGAAGAAGGCTGGCAGAGAATCAAACGTTTACTGGAGGAATAATGGCCCGAAAAAGAGTGTCACGATCACGCAAAAGAGACCTGGAGCAGCCTGACCGCTTCACCAATTTTGCACAAAATTTGTTGCAGTTTGCCACAAAGCATAAAGTTTACTTATGCACTGCTTTGGGGCTTATTATTACCCTTAGCATTGCCATAGCCGCCATGCTATATTTTGCAAATAAAGCTGAAGACAAGGCTCTTGCTCTGCTGGCACAGAGCCAGAATAAATACCAGACGATCATTAAGAACAGCAGTCCGGACCAGGCCTACTCGGATGTGGCCGACGATTTTAAGCTGATCATGCAAAAGTATTCCGGAAAAATAGGGGGAAAACTGGCACGGTTTATGTTTGCCAATATCTGCTACCAGGCCGGCAAGTATGACCAGGCCATAGAACTATATAATCAATCACTTTCCGACTTTGGCGATAATCCGTTTATTAAAAACCTCATTTTAAGCAGCCTGGGATACTCCCATGAAGCCAAAAAAGAATTCAAGACGGCGGCAAAGTATTTTGAAATGCTGGTTTCAGCACCTGATTACCGTATGAAAGACGAGGCACTTTTTAATTTAGCACAGATTTATGCCGGCATGGGAAACTATGATCGGCGTTTAAATGCCCTTAAGAAAATTGTATCGGACTATAATGACTCAATGTACTTAGAGATTGCCAAGGAGAACATCCCCGGCTAACCCTGCCATAAAAATAAATAATGGCCAACCGCGCCGCTCACGATTGGCCATTAAGGAGGAAAACTGATGAAGAAAATTATCAGTTTTATGTTTAGTAACTAATGCAAATTCCCTGCCAAAACATGGAAATTATGTGAAACAATTTAAATTTGTCAATTAACGCATAATTTCTAATATGTTATGAGGTAATATCGTCGCAAGGTTCTTTGCTATTTCATCCTTGCCATGTCATCAATATCCGGCATAGTGTTCAAAAATTTGAACCGGTTTGACGACAAATTGTTTTAAATAATTAATTTTACAATAAAATTATGGGAAATGGCGAAGTTCAAAAATTTGAACACTCAAAAGAGAATTTTATATAAACATTTAAAATAAAATAAGATAATGACACTTCGCTAATTCAAATTTTTGAACTCCAATATATCCCACCCGACAATATCGATACAACCACTTAATTTATTTAAGAATCAATGTTTCGAACCGGTGTTCAATTTAAATTTCTTTATTTTCCAGTTCAAGCCGCTTTTGCCGACGCCAAGCAATTCTGCCGCCTGGGATTGGACATTGTTGGTCAACTTCAAAGCCCTTTGAAGCATCTTTTTTTCTATCATTGCTAAAGTTTCATCCAATTGGGCATCCGCAGGGATTCCTTCAATGTGCAACGTATTGTAAACACTATTTTTAAATTCCTTAGGCAGACCCTCTACCGTTATTTGGCTGCCTTGACACAACACCATGGCGCGTTCAATCACATTTTCCAGTTCACGAACATTTCCGGGCCAATTGTAATCGTGAAAAAGACGTTCAACTTCCTGGTTAATCCCTGTTAAAGGCTTTGTCGAATTATGTTCGCCCGCATATTTTTTTATAAAATGGCCTGTCAGCAGGCGAATATCCTCCAACCGCTGCTTTAAAAGCGGCAAAACGATGTGGACCACATTCAGTCGATAAAAAAGGTCTTCACGGAAACGCCCTTTTTGCATTTCATCTTTCAAGATTTTATTGGTTGCTGCGACAATTCGAATGTCGACGGTTACGGGCTTCACACCACCAACCCTTTCAAAGGCCTTTTCCTGCAAAACGCGCAGAAGCTTGATCTGAAGATTGGGTGAAAGTTCACCGATTTCATCCAAAAACAGCGTTCCGCCTTTGGCCAGCTCGAACCGGCCCTTTTTCATGGCAATGGCACCGGTAAAAGCGCCCTTTTCATGGCCGAAAAGCTCGCTTTCGAGCAGGCTCTCAGCAAGCGCACTGCAGTTCACCGCCACGAAAGGCTCATCGCGCCGCGGTCCGTTAAAATGAATCGATTTGGCCACAAGCTCTTTGCCGGTTCCGCTTGCGCCTTCGATCAGCACCGTTGCGTTAACCGGTGCAACTTTACGAATGGTTTCGAAAACATCATGCATGGCTTTGCTTTTACCGATGATGTTTCCGAAACTGTATTGGGATTCGACGGCATCGCGCAGGCGCCGGTTTTCTTTGACCACCCGATACATGGCAATGGCCTTGTTCACATAAAGAACCAGGCGTTCGTTGTCAAAAGGTTTGAGCACATAACTGTAAGCACCTTTCTGCATCGCCTCGACGGCCTTGTCCACAGTTCCGTGAGCCGTCATCATAATAACCGGTAGTTCCTGGTCGTCGGTTTTAATATGCTCAAGCAATTCGATACCGTCCATGGAAGGCATCTTCATATCGGTCAGCACAAGGTCCACATCAGCATGCTTGAGGATATCAAGCGCCTCCCGGCCGCTGTTGGCGGTTAAGGTTTCGAATCCTTCTTCTTCCAGGATCGCACTTAATATCGGCGGGTAATTTTTTTCATCGTCTACAATCATGACTGTTTCCATGATTAGACCTCCTGCACTGCTGGTATTTCTACCGTAACCCGGGCACCGTGATCCGTCCTGTTGACAATGTGAACCTTGCCCCCGTGAGACTCGATAATATTTTTTACGATACCAAGGCCCAGGCCTGTTCCTTTTTCCTTGGTGGTAAAAAACGGATCCCATATCTTATCTAAAAGATCCTCGGGTATCCCCTGGCCTTCATCTTCAAAATTGATGGTTACAGTATCGGCGCCTGAACTGATTTCAACAAAAATATTGCCGCCATCCGGCATGGCCTGCATGGCATTCAATATAATGTTAAGAAACGCCTGATAAAGCATATTGGAATCGGCAGCTATTTCCGGAATATCATTGCTAAAATGCTTCTTTATAATATAGCCTTCTTCTTTGATCTGTGATGATAGGAAAGCGATGTTTTTTTCAAGAACATTTACAATATTGCAGGCAACCAGATTCGGACTTCCGGGTTTGGCAAAATTTAAAAAATCTGTAATGATATTATTTAAACGGTCGGCTTCTTCGGTAATTATACTTGGAATGCCATTGGAAGGATCAAAGCCGGCCATCTTTTTCTCTAAAAGTTCGGATGAATTTTTAATAATGCCTAACGGATTACGGATCTCATGCGAAATGCCGGCAACCAACTCGCCCAGAGAAGACAAATGTTGGGCTCGACTCAACTGCTCTTGGAGCCGCAGCCTCTCCAAGGCCCGTCTTTCACTTATTCTTTCACCCCTTCTGACCACAAAGAAAAGCGCTAAACAAAGCAGGCTTATGACTACCGTACAGGTGCCGATAACGCGTATCTGAAAATCGAAAATAGCTTTATAATCTTCCGATAAATCCTGCACGATTTCCACAACGCCCAGCACCGGGCCTGATATCCTGGAAAGTGGCCGCTCGGCACGCAAAGGCGCAAAGGTGATTAATTTACTGTTTTGAGGAACTCCAATAAATATTTCGAACCAACTGCCACTTTGAATCAGTTTTGAATTCGACTTGCCGGAAACTGCATCCTGATATGCTTTGCCGCCAAAATCCTTTTTGCCGACCACGGTTTTATCAAAACTGTAAGAAATCGTGTTCTTCATATCGTAAATATTGACCATATCGACTTTAAAGCTGTAGAGGGTACTGCGAACAACTTTATCCATGTACTCGAACTGTTTTTCGTCACTGAGTTGAATCTTGCCGAACTTCAAGGCGACCGGGATAATAAACTGCAAAAACACCTGATGGTTCAGGTTTTCTATCAAAAGACGGGCATATTCTTCACTTTTCCGCAGCTGCACGGCCCTGGCCCAGTGGGTATTCAGCAGAGCAAGAACCAGCGTGCCGACAAATATGACAACCAGGCTGGTAAATGTAAAGTATTTGACCAGTCTGAAAGGCTTAATGCTTTCTTTTGATTTTTGGAAGTTCTTAGGCAAAACTCAAATTTCTCCTGGCGAAGCTTCGCTCCCCGGGCCGTTCCGGACCGGGACAGGCAAAGCGACGAATTGATGTGAGTGACGTCATTTGCCAAAGGCGAAATGATGCTTGATGCTTGTTGGAACAAAGCGTAAATCCCGACTCATCGGGGATATTTGAGAGAATTCAATATTTTAACCAGCATCCAGTATCCAGCATCCAGCACCACTTCAATCATATATGGAATCAAAAGGTTAAAGTCAAGATTCTGAGTTGTGCTGCCAAAGAGTTGGGTTCAAAGGTTCAATGTTCAGAGGTTCAGAGGTTGATCACCTCATTTAATTACCCCTATGGAATCAATGGTATAGGAAAAAAGCGCGAAGCGATTAACCCTGAACGCTGAACCCTGAACCTCCTAACCCAGACCGACCGGATGTCCGATTTTTGTGAATCCCGCAATATATAACGGTCTACGGTCATTTTTATCTGATGAATAACGAGGTCTGTAAAAAATCCGGCCCCAGATGGTGTTGCATACCTAAATTTGCTAATTTTGTTTGTTTGTACTTATTTTATCGTATTTTTATCACACTATATATTGTGTTAAAATAAAAAGCAACACAATATAATGTAATTATATATAAATTATGCATAATTACGCATAAAAGTGCTTGACAAGACCATAAGCTTTCCCGATGATTGAGATCATTCGATTCAAGTTTCTGGATCTTTCGTTGGTTAAGATAGACTTTAATTATAAAACGTAATATGTTAAGGTTTTTTTATGAGCGCTAACTCCGTAAAAAAGGTTAGAGAATCTTTGCTGATGAGCAAAACCGAACTGGCTCGCAAGGCGAATGTATCACCTATTACTATCGCGCGTATAGAAAAAGGTATGCCATGCCGCATGGAAACTCAACGGAAAATTTTGTTGGCATTAGGCTTTAACCTTGCTGATAAAAACAAAGTTTTCAGCGATTAGGCCATTAAGGGTATACTATGTTTTTTAAGAAAAAAACCCATCTTGTAGGTCTGGATATCGGTTCCAGCACCATTAAAGCCGCTGAAGTTATAGCAACCAAATCGGGGAATACCCTGCACAATTTTGGGATGCTTAATATTGCACCAGGCATAGTAGAAGAAGGTGCGATCAAAGATCATGATGCCGTATCTGCGGCTATCCGTGAACTTTTTAGCGCTAATAACATAAAAAACAAAAATGTTGCCATTTCCATCGGCGGCTACTCGGTTATTGTTAAAAAAATTAGTGTCCAAACGATGACTGAAGATGAACTTCAAGAGACGATTCATTTTGAAGCCGAACAATACATCCCCTTTGACATCAGTGATGTAAACTTAGATTTCCAAATACTGGGGGAAAGCGAACAAAACCCTAATCAAATGAACGTGCTCCTTGTTGCCGCCAAGAAGGAAATGGTCGGCGACTACATTCATCTGGTCGAATTAGCCGGACTGCATACTGTGGTAATTGATATTGATGCTTTTGCCTTGCAAAATATTTTTGAATTTAATTATGCGACCGAGGAAGAAAGCATTGCCCTGATTGATATCGGTGCCAGCAAAACTTCATTAAATATCCTTAAAGGTTATTCTTCTGTATTCATGCGGGATGTTTCACTTGGATGCGGCCAAATCAACCAACAAATCGTTTCGCAGGCAGACTGCTCCATAGAGGAAGCCGAAGAGATCAAACACAGCAAGCAGCCGGAAATAATCTCTGCTGAAGATTTGGCGAACATTGTAACATCGATTGTCTCCGACTGGACTACCGAAATAAGACGGGCCATTGATTTCTTCTATTCTACATACCCTGATGATCATATTTCAAAAATTATTCTAAGCGGTGGCGGAGCCAATATCGTGGAATTTCGACAACTTTTGGCTGATGAAATTTCAACGGAAGTTGAAATTATAAACCCCTTTGACAAGTTTTCTATAGAAAGTAGTAGCCTCGATTCTTCCTATCTTGAAAAAATAGCGCCTCAGGCGGCTATTTGTATGGGGCTGGCAATAAGAAAAGTTGATTAAAAATGATACAAATTAATTTATTGCCTTATCGGACGAAGCGCAAAGTAGAAAATATACGCCGGCAGGTAACTGTTTTTGTACTCTTTTTAACCATGGTCCTGGTGGCCATGTTCTACTACAACAGCACCCTGAAAAAGAAGATCGAAGAGCTTGATACTAAAATAACTCAGATAAATACTGAGATTGTCAGGGTTGAAAAGGACGCCAAAGAGGTAGCTAGAATTAATGGCGAACTCAAAAAGCTAAAACAGAAGATAGCCGTTATTAAGGATCTTGAAACAAAACGTAAAGGGGCTGTCCGCCTGCTGGACGATATGACCCAAATGGTGGCCCATGAGACGGCCAGTTCAACTTCAGACGATTTGGAAGGAAACGACAACAAGCCCGCAAAACGCTTATGGTTTACCCACTTTCAATCGATAGGAGACCAGGTTAGCATTAAAGGTATTGCCCTTGATAATAAAACAATAGCCGATTTCATGACCCGTCTGGAGTCTTCAAAAAGTTTTACCAACGTAAATTTAAAGCGAACACAAAAACAGAAGGTAAAAAAATTAAATCTAAAAAGCTTTGAAATCTCCTTTGCTAAAGCGCCAAAGAAAAAGGATAAAAAAGATAAAAAATAAATAGCTGTAACCTTAAGGCTAAAGATGAAAAAAATCGATCTTTCTAAACTATCTAAAATAACTGAACCGCTCTTCAAAACAATGGACAAGATCGGAAAACTGTCCAGGCTATACCGCCTTCTGATAAGTTTGGGAATCATCGTTTTGTTTGCCGGCCCGATTGTATATTTCTCGTATCTACCTAAAATGGAAAAGATTGATAAATTAACTGAGGAATATGATGGGCTTGAACAAAAGCTGACAAGGTTTAAAGCCCAGGCCAGAAAACTGCGGGCTGTTCGGAAAAAGTTTAAAGATGCTGAAACTGAATTCAAAATCGTCATGCGGGCGCTTCCCGAAAAAAAGGAGATTCCTAATTTGCTGGCGAGCATTTCGAGCTCTGGCCAGGACAGCGGCCTGGAATTTACCCTTTTTGAACCCAAACCTGAAAAAAATAAAGGTTTCTATGCCGAAATTCCCGTAGCGATTAGTGTCTCGGGAAGTTACCACAATGTTGCCATGTTCTTTGACAAGGTCTCAAGACTGTCCAGAATTGTAAACATTGATAACATCAACATAACCGCTCAAAAGGATCCAAAGAAAGGGCTAAGTCTGACAACATCATTAACGGCTATCACTTACCGGTTTGTTGAAAAAAAAGAAAAAAAAGGTACGTAGTTAAAAAGAAAAAATCAGCAAAATAAAACGAAAAGAACATCTAATTATGTTGAAACATCCTGCCGCCATACGTACCATTCTCTATTTTTTGTGTTTCTTATTCCTTGCCTGGGGGTGTGACCAACAAACTGAAGCACCTCCCAAACCCAAGGTGATTACCAAAAAAATAGTTGCCAAAAAGAAAGCGGCGGTTCCTAAAAAACCCCAGAAAATTGACACTGCCAAACCTGAAATAAAAAAGCAAGCCCCGCAGCCTATAGCGGCTGTGGCGACCAAGCAAATGCCGCAACCAAAAGCTGCGGCTGTGGTAAAACAAATGCCGAAGCCAAAAACAGCACCCGTCCCCAAAGAGGCCTCCAAACCAAAAACAAAGCTTGCTGCTGCCACACAAGCCGAACCTGAAGCAAAGGACAAAAAACTAATTGCTTCCCTGGCCCCGACCGTTCAAAAATTAGTATTACTTGACAGCGCCGATGTCTATAATCCGCAAGGGAAGCTTGATCCGTTCGAACCTTTATTTCGAGAAAAAGCGGCGGCGGTTGTACTTCCCAAGAAAACAACTAAAAAGCGCAAGCCGCTGACACCTCTTGAAAAATTGGACTTGAGCCAGCTTGAGCTTGTTGGAGTAATCCGTGCTCTGAGCGGAAATAAAGCCCTGGTACAAGAGGCTTCGGGAAAAGGATATGTCGTTACAAAAGGTACATATATTGGAACCCGTTCCGGCAAGATAGTAGAGATTTTGGCGGACAGGATTATTGTTGCCGAAGAGGTTGAAGATATTTACGGCAAGATATCTGTCCAAAAAAGGCCACTTATAATTCATAAACCTCCTGGAGAGTAACATGAACTTTGAAATCAATAAATTGCTGCCCATAAGAGCCACAGCTTTCTTTATATTGATGGTCGTTATCCTCTTGGCTGGATGCGCTTCCAACCAAATGGCAACCAAGCAGACTGAAAAAGGTGCTGTTGAATCTATTACGTCCAAACTTATCACCCAGATAACCACTACCGAAGATCCCGAAGCGTTTTCCGTATGGATTAAAGGTAATCGATTGCTGACATATACTTCCGTCAAACAGCCCGTTCCCCTGGGGGTACTGCTTTATTTCCCGGAAACAGCCCTGAGGGGCGACATCAATACGACCTACATGCCGGAAAGTGATTTAGTCGGTTCGATCAATGCTTCTGAACTGACTGACAAAGGGCATACATCCCGTATTGAAATTGCATTAAAGCAAGATGCTTCTTATGAAGTAATCCGCCAAGACAACGACCTCAAAATAGTATTTAAAAAAGTTTCGGCTGCTGCTGAAACGCAGACGATGCCTGCGGCAGCAAGCACTGCCGTTGCAGTCCGGCTGGAATCGATATCTTTGGCTGAACTTGCAGACAGTATAAATATCTTTGTTAATGCCGATGGCACCATAAAAGATTATAAATTTTTCACCACCACCAACCCGGCGCGGATCATTTTTGATCTGTTTGGCGTCCAAAGCGCCTTTAAAAAAGAACAGACCATCCCGGTTGGCTCGCAATGGGTAAAGACTATTCGTCATTACGGTTATCCCGACAGGGTCAGGGTCGTTCTCGATACAACCGCAAGATACCTTTCCGCTGTTTCCGCTAATTCATCGGAAACCGGACTTGTAATTCAGGTGGGTTCAACCACAAAGACAGCTGCCGTGCTCGCGCGGGCTGAAATGCGGGCAGAGGCTTCAACCGGGGAAATCATACCTTTAGAAGTGGACGACTCTAAACCCGCATGGGTTAACCGTATAGATTTTTCCAGCGAAGAAGCCGGCAAATCGACCATTATTATTGGAACCACAAAACCGATTCAATACAAGATCAAAAAGCTTTATGAGAAAAAACTGCTGCTCACCCTTTTTAACACCAATATTCCGGAGTATCGTCAGCGACCGCTGATTACCACACGTTTTGCAAGTGCTGTTGATCGGATAACTCCCTTTCAGACACCGAAAACGGATAAAAATTCCATGATTTCCATCGAGCTGCGGGAATCCGTGCCTTATGTGGCTGAACAGGTGGGTGATCTTTTGATGCTCCATTTTGAAGCGTCCTCAATACCACCTAAAACTCTTGATGAAGCCAAACTGCCACCCTGGAAAAAAGTTTCAGCGCAAGCGATGGCCGCAACTGAAGCCGTTGAACCGGCAATATCAGCAATTGCAACAGCTGCTCAACAACCCTCCGGCAAATATACAGGAGAAAAGATCGCCCTGAATTTTTATCAAACCGATATCAAAAACGTGTTTCGCATTTTGATGGATGTAAGCAAAAAAAACTTTGCCATAGACAAGGATGTATCCGGATCGGTGACGTTAACATTTGACAAACCGGTACCCTGGGATCAAGTTCTCGATCTGATACTGAGGATGAATATGTTAGGGATGATTTATGACGGAGATATAGTCCGGATAGCTACTCAGAAGACCCTCGAAAAAGAAGCAACCCAAAGACAGGCCGAGCTGGCGGCACAACAGAAAGCAACTACTCAAAAAGAAGCGGCGGAACCACTGCTGACCGAGTTTATTCCCGTTAACTATGCCGATGCCGGCGCTGACGTACTACCGCATATCGTACTGACCGAAGGACGCGGCAGCATTACGGTAGATGTCCGCAACAATCAGATCATTATTACGGACGTAGCTGCAAAGATAAAACAGGCCAAAGAGACCGTAGCGCAAATCGACAAAGTAACCCCGCAGGTCCTCATTGAAGCCCGGATTGTTGACGCCGACAGCACCTTTTCCAGGGATCTCGGAACCTCGTGGTCAGCATACGGCAAGACGTCATACAGCACTACCACCCCGTCATACAAATCCAAGTTGGACGGCAATCTAGGGTTCGATATGTCCTCATCGAACCTGCCCGCAACAAACCTGGGAATGCTCGGCTTTTCATTATTCAGGAATACGGGTGCCTCAATTTCAGTTATAAATGCTAAAATACAGGCTGCAGAATCTAGAGGTCTGACTAAAATCATTTCTTCTCCCAAAATCTTGACCCTTGATAATACGCCGGCAACCATCAAGCAAGGTCTTCAATATCCCTATAACAAACTGGATGCTGACGGCAATACCACCACGGAGTTCTTTGATGTCGTGCTCGAACTGACGGTTACACCGCATGTAACCAGTGACAACCGCATTTCAATGAAAATTAAGGTTACAAATAATGAAATGGGCGCGGTTTATAATAATCAGCAATCCTTTAAATCCAAAGAGATCGAGACAGAGCTTTTGGTGAATGATGGTGACACGATTGTTATTGGCGGCATTAGAAAATCAACAAAAACGGATGACGTGGGCGGAGTGCCGGGATTAAAGGACATCCCGCTTTTAGGCTGGCTTTTCAAGTCAGAATACAAACAAGACAATTTGACAGAGTTGCTGATATTTATTACTCCCAGGATCATTCGGCTTGAACAACTCACTTCGGGCTGATACCAATAATTTTTTTTTGTAAATTAGTTTGCTTGACAAAAAAGTCCCCCTTTTATAAATCAGGGGGACTTTTTTATTATTGGAAATGTTTTACCTTTTGAGACTCTATCTTAGCTTTCCGGGCTAAAAGGGTATTGGGAACCAAGGCGATCACCTTTTGAAAAGCATTAAATGCTTTTTTATAATTACGCGACAAGGTGTAAGCCTCGCCAAGATCGAAATGCAAGTAGGCGATCTGGGGATAGTGTTTAACGCCGATTTCAAGCGCTGCCACCGCTTCCGGACCCTTGCCCATGGCAATATAAGTTAGGCCGAGGCCGCGCAAGGCATTGAGAAACTGAGAGTTCATCTCAAGAGCCTCTTGATAATATTTTAAAGCAAGTTCATACTCCCCTTTGTTATAATAGGCCCAGCCCAGATTTGACAGGGGAAATTGGGGCGTGGCGTAAAGGAGCTCTCCGGCAACCTCCTTGAAATATTTTATGGCCGTGTCCCAGTCCTTCTTTTTCATATAGGCTGTTCCCAGGTTGTTTTTGGCAGGAGTATAGCCGGGGTCAATTGCCAGGGCTTTCCGGAAGTGTTCGATTGCAAGGTCCAGTCTGCCCTTGGCCATATAGGTAAGTCCCAGATCATCTTGCAGGAATCGATCATTGTCGTAAAGCTCTTTGGCTTTAAGAAATTCCCTTAAGGCCAATGTGTAATCGCCCTGGCTCAAATAGGCTTCGCCCAGATTTCTGCCCGCTTCCGCCTGTTTCTTGCGTACTTCCAGACTTATTGAAGCACACGCTGGAAAACAAAATATAATACTTATAAACAATAC
>NZ_JAZFTO010000079.1:0-21451 GCF_036446775.1 Candidatus Desulfatibia sp. | reverse complement strand
TAAACTCCGCCACAATCGGCATATGATCGGAGATATGCAGCGTACCGTCCCGAATGACACGATGTTTCCCCAACTGCAGCCTGTCCGCATAGAAGATAAAATCGAGGGTCCGGTCCGGCTGCGTGATCCCGGGATCGTTGGAAAAGAAGGTATACCATTTTTCCGGAAAATTGCCGTTAACTTCTTGCAGGCTTGGAACCGATCGATACGCTGAAGTTAAGGGCTCAATTTCGGTATTTTCCCGGTAATACTTTTTATGGTGATCCGGCAGGCGCTGATAGGTTTTGCCGGGCGGCAGAAGATTAAAATCCCCCCCCAAGATCCAGTCCGGTCCATCTTTTGTATGTTGATCCATCAGTGTTTTGAGATATTCTACTTGACGCTGCATGGTATCCTCGCCCTGGGCGAAGGCCGACAGGTGGGTGTTCATCACGATAAAATCGTGGCCGCCTTTGATTGGCAGACGGGCTTCGATCACAGCCCGCTTCAGGTCAAAGCGCTGTCTCAAAGCGCTTATTTTTCTTAACGGCAGTTGATGACGGATAGCCTTGGCAATGTTAAATTTGGATAGGATGGAAAGTTTCAGGCCCACCCTTCCCATGATTTTGGGATGCGGGACAAAATAAGATTGCCAATAAAAGGCCGAAGCATGAAATTTATAGTCAGCGGGCAGCAGTTCCAGCAAACGTGCCAGCTGATCTTCATAGTCGGTTCGGCGGGCATTGTCATCAACTTCCTGCAGCATGACAATATCCGGGTTCTCCCGGCGGATAACCCGTGCCACCTCCTTCAGGGTAGAAGTGATGTCTTCTGCTGAGGGGCGCTTGTCCGGCCCGCTGCCGTCAAACAGATCGTAGAAGAAGACATAATTTTTTCCGGCCATATACTGCACGTTCCAGGACATAATTTTAATTTTCTGTCCTGGTTCCAAAAGGGGCTCGGAGCCGCCTCCGAAAACCATTTCAGGCTGGATGGCAGCCGGATTGAATGCAGTACATGCTGTTAGTATAAAGCTGATCATGGCAATGGCGTATAGTTGCTTGAAGATTCTACCAGTCATTTTAAACCGGAACAATGGTCACACTGGGTGTATTTTGTTTCGAATCGCTGCTGAATCCCCGTACAACGAGAATGGTTTGACCTTCGACAGCTAATCCGAGTTTCTTAACAATTCGTTTTGCGAGCAAATCCTGGTTGTCCATCTCGGCCGGGTCTACGGTTACCGGAAGCACACCCCAGAGGAGGTTTGCAATGCAGCTGGATTTATAATCGGGACAGATGCCGATCATGGGCGCGGCAGGTCTCGATGAACTCATAACAGCAAGGGAACGGCCCTGTATGGATATTATCATAATTGCTCGGGCGAGAAGGTCGCGCGACAATTGCGCCATTGATGCAGAGAGGGCATCTTCAATCGGAAACGGCCTGGTGGCTTCTTGATGGCGGGTCAAGGATGCGAAGGCACTCTGGCGCCAAAGGTATGCTTCGGTCTGCCGGGCGATATCATCCATCATCTTGACCGTTTCAACCGGATACTTCCCTGAAGCTGTTTCGGCCGAAAGCATCACCGCATCAGCGCCACTGCGGACCGCATTAGCCACGTCCGAAACTTCAGCCCTCGTGGGTCGTGGATGGTCAATCATGGATTCGAGCATTTGGGTGGCCACAATTACAGGTTTTCTGTGCGTTCGGGCCAGATCGATGAGCTGATTTTGGGCATTGGGGACGGCTTGCGGCGGCAGCTCTACCCCCAGATCACCGCGGGCCACCATGATTGCATCAGCGGCAGCTATAATTTCATCGATATTGTCGAGTGCTTCCGGCTTTTCAATTTTGGCAACAATAGCGACGTGGGAGTTGGTTCCCGATATAAGGGCACGCAGGTCCTCGACATCCGAACCTCGGCGAACAAACGAAAGCGCAATGAAGTCCACCCCTAATTGCAATGCAAAATAAGCATCAACGCGATCATTCTCCGTTAATGAAGGAGCAGAAATGTTGAGGCCGGGCAGGTTCATGCCCTTGTGGTCGCTGAGCACACCGCCACTGACTACTTTACAGGTGATTTCGGTCCCCTCAATCGCTTGGACGATCAGTTCGATATTACCGTCATCCAGGAGTATGCGGTTCCCGACCTCAACATCATCGGCCAGCGCCCGGTACTGCGAGGGGATCAGCCCAGGACGGCCGATGACGTCCCGACTGGTCACCGTGACCAAGTCGCCTTTGGCAAGCTCAATGCGGCCATGGTCAAAAGCTCCAACGCGAATTTTCGGGCCGCATAGATCTGCCAGTACCGCTATGGGTCTTTCGAGTTTGTCGGCTGCTGTACGAATACGCTGATAGGCGTCGCTGTGGTCGTCGTGGGTACCATGTGACATGTTGAGCCTGAAAACGTTGATGCCGGCCGTGATGAGGCGCTCAATGGTTCTGCTATCATTGGAGCTCGGGCCGAGAGTTGCCACGATTTTGGTCCGACGGTAAAGGAGGAGTTTTATATCAGTATCGATCCGCATTGTTCTTCTCCGCTTTCAACGGTCTCAAAATAACGATGATGAATGCGTAAAAAGTCACGAATTCAACTATAGATGGCATCAGCTTTCTTCTTCAAAATATTGAACCTGGTAGGTCGAGATTTTCAGCTTACCTTTTTCCCATTCATCGGCAGGTAAGCCGGCCTTGCGGCAAAGATGGGACAGAAATTTTTCAGGCCGGGGCAGCTGTTCCCAGACCTGAGGCAGAAAGGTGGCGCTGGCCGATCCCTTGCTAAGAATGACGCCGTCCACATGCGGGCGCAGTTTGGAAAGCAAATCTTTGCCGGCCCGGTATTCGAGGGGCTGCGGATTGGTAAGAATGCTGACTTCGATCTCTATTTTATCTAACTCTTTGGCCTTCAGCTTGGGGAAGCGGGGATCGCCAAAAGCGGCATTGACGGCGTTGCGCCGGACACCTTCCAAAATTGATGCAGTGGTCTCTAAACTGCCGATACAGCCGCGTAGCTGGCCGTCAATGGTGAGGGTTACAAACGTGCCGCGGCTTTCCTGAAAGTCCAGATCCCTTAAGGAATCAGGATCGATTTTGTCAGAAATGCGTCCGACTTTTTGCGATATGGTCTGCCGAGCCAGTTTTATCAGCGTTTGTCCCTGATGCTGACTCAAATTTCGGGAAGAATCATGGTTGCCTTGCATAGCTGAACCTCCCTAAAAAGCGATGGTAGTATAGCCGACTACCCGCCGGTGATCTCCGGCAGAAAGCCACAAGAAATTTAATCAAAGGATAGATACGCAGCTTCATGATATTTCCAGTAGAAGTAAAGATAAGGCATGTAGAAAGTGAGTTCTATAAATACAATGAGCGCCAAATCCTGTCAAACAAAAACACTTAGCCCGCCAGATGGACTATCTGAGACGCAGGAACTATTTGTACCTTTTTTTGCAGGTCCGGCAGCATTGCGCGCAGCACTGTATACGTTTCGATATGCGGGTGGGCGATGCCGACGGCTTCACCGCGATCGTAAGCGATTTGGATCAAGTGGTTGAGCTGCCGGCGGATGAAATCGGGGTCCACGATATGATCGATAAATACATTCCTTTGGGCAAAAGGAATCTGAAACAGGCGCGCCGACGGCTTGCAGATTGAATTGAGGGTCGTACGGCTGTCGATGAAAAAGAGCTTTCTTTGCTTCAGAACGGTAAAAATCTGGTAAATTTGGCTGGAAACCGTGGTCATTTTTGAACCCATATGGTTGTTGACACCTATAATTCCAGGGACGGCATCCAGATTTTTTTTGAGCTGGCTGATAAGTTCGTCCGGAGACATGGATGTCAAAAGCGCTCCCGGGCCGGGATCGACCTGGGGGTATTCATACGGTTCCATGGGCAGATGGAGCATAATATCAAGACCCTTTTGGCTGACTTTACGTGCAAAGCTTTTTTGGGAAGGAGTGTGCGGTAGCAGCGAAAACGTTAGATCGGCATTAAGCTGGAGAAATTTATCGGCGATCTTGCGGTCATATCCAATGTCGTCGATAATAATGGCGACTTTGGGCAGTTTTGCAGGTAAACCTGGAAAAGGTTTGAGGGCCGGTTTAAGGGGGAGAAGCTCCTCTTCGGGATAAATTTCAAATTGGGGGGGCCAGACAGCCGGGTGTATTCCGACGGGCTGAACGGGCTGTTTGCGCAACATCAGATAATGGGTGATAACTCCGGCGGCCACAACCAAAATAATCAGGACAAGTAGTCCGGCAAATGTTCGTTTTAGATGTGTTTTCAGGTTGTCGCTTTTTCGAGACCGGCGTTTTTTTTTCTTCTTTTGTTGTCGCGCTTTTTGTTTTGCCATGTGAGCTGAGATCGATCGCTGCTTTAACTTTTCAAGCCCGCGAAGATTTCATAACTTAAAAGAATATCGAGCGCGCGCATTACCTGGTTATCGGACTTGAGTTTTTCAAGCTCAAGTTCGCCAAATCTTGATTTGTCAGCGTCTAGCTCAGAGTCTTTGTTACTGTCCTTGTTATTTTTAGACTTGGATTGATTTTTTTTATTCCTTTCGGGTTCTGCTTCGAGATGATTTTTCAGATCTTTTTCTTTTGTCAAGCCTTCATCTTCATCCAAATCCAGGTCCTCGATGCGTTTGTGTTTTACAATGATATCCGGTTCAATACCCTTAGCCTGGATCGACCGGCCGTTGGGGGTGTAATATCTGGCAATGGTTAATTTGATTCCGTAACCGTCGCGCAGGGTTTCTACCGTTTGGACCGAACCCTTGCCAAATGAAGTTGTACCCAGAATCAGGGCCCGCTTTTGATCCTGAAGGGCCCCGGCAACGATTTCCGAAGCACTGGCACTTCCGCCGTTAATCAATACCACCATGGGAAAGCTGTGCTTGGGATTGTCGGGCTTTGCGTCGAAAATTCTTGTGTTTCTTTTAGACCGGCCTTCAATAGAGAGTATTCTCCCTTTTTCAAGGAAAAGATCCGAAACTTTGATAGCCTGGTCAAGCAGTCCGCCGGGATTGTCACGAAGATCCAGAACCATCCCTTTTAAAGGGGTGCCGCCGGCTTGTAATTTTTCCAGAGCTTTAACGATGTCTTGGGTTGTGCTTTCTCTGAAGTTAGTGACCCAGATATATCCGTAGCCGGGCTTTAAGGTCAGAAACTTAACGCTTTCAATGGGGATAACATCCCGGATCAGTTTGTACTCCAGCGGTTCTTTAAGCCCTTTGCGGACGATTGTAACAACAACTTTAGTCCCTTTGGGGCCTCTTATTTTTTTAACCGCATCCCGCAAATCGGTGGTCGACTCACCATCCACCTTAATGATTCTATCACCGGCTCTGATACCGGCTTTATAGGCCGGCGTACCCTGGATGGGTGAAATTACCGTGACGAAACCGTTGCGCATTGTTATACTGATGCCGATACCGGTGAACTCACCCTGGGTATCGACCTGCAATTCTTTTAGCGCATCAGGCAACAGCAAGGCTGAGTGGGGGTCAAGGCTGCGGACCATTCCCTGGATCGCCTTTTCGATCAATTCTTTGGTATCAACAGTATCCACATAGTTTTTTTCAACCAGTTCAATTACATCGGAAAAAATTTTAAGACCTTTATAGGTCTCTTCCGCCGTTGCTGAAAGGCTGTTGTAAAAACCGGACCCTATAATTACGGCAGTAATAGCGATGGCCGTCACCAGCCATAATCTGATGTTTTGTTTTTTCTTAAGACTCATAGGTTACTCCTTATAAAACCATAATACGAGAGACCTTTGAAAAACGCCCCCTTTTGCACAATTCCGGCGTCAGGCTCAAATTTTAATCCTCGAAATACTAAATGTATGCCTGTGGTTAAAATTTTCGCCTTCCTTGGACTTGAACAAAATTGAACATTTTGCAAAGGTCTCACGATTTTATTTAGCCTTTTTTTATCCATGCCAGCGGATCAACAGGTTTACCGTGATGGCGTACCTCAAAATGGAGGCTGGGGCCGACCAGAGAACCTGTATCCCCGACTGTGGCGACCACCTCGCCTTTTTCGACAATATCGCCTTTGGAAGCGAAAAGTTCTTCGGCATGGGCATAAACCGTATAATAATTGTCTCCGTGATCGACAATTATCATATTGCCGTACCCTTTGAACCAGCTGGCATAGAGTATTTTACCGTCAAACACAGCACGAATCGGTTCGCCTTGGTCGGCTTGAATCACGATACCGCTGCGGAAATTAACCACATTAAATTTGATATTTTTGTAAGGTCCGAAAAAATATTTTATTTTACCCTTTACAGGCATATTAAGCAATCCTTTTAAAGAGGTAAAGTCTTTTGCTGGTTTTTTTTTAATCTGATCGAATGGTACCGCGGCTGAACTTAAAGATTTTATAATTATATTCAAATTTTTAGCTGCTTGTTTCAGGGATTCAATCGCCGCCATTTCCAGAGTTCTTTGGCTGCGAATATCATCCAGCAGGCTTGCGCGTTGTGCTCTCTTAGCAGCCATTATTTGGATTTGCTCTTCCAGATCGTCCTCCAAAGAGAGCTTTTCCTTTTTTTGGGTGTTCAGCCGGACCAGCAGCCTTTGAAGCTCGAGTTTATTTTTCAATAGGTTTTCCCTGGTATTCTGGTCATGTGAGAGAATTAGTTCCAGGTTTTTTTTGCGTTGAAAAAGATCAAAGAGGGATTCGGCCGAAGCCAGAACATTCAGGCGGCCCAACCAGTTCAATTTGTATAGCGAGACCAGCCTTTTGGCTGCATATACTTCGTTTTCTTGAATTTTTTTCACCAGATCTTTAGATGCAACGGTGGTTTCCGAGATCTGTTTTTCGAGGGTGATAAGATCTGTGTTTGATTCCGAGGCCTTTTTTCTGGCAGTGTTCAGGGATATATCAATATGATTTAAATTGTTGATAATGTTTAATTCCTTTTTAGTAAACGTCTGAACTTCAGCCTCGCTCTTTTTAATTTTTAGGCTAATATTTTCCGCTTTTTCTTTGAAGCGTTTAATATCGTTAATTTTATCCGCCTTTATCTGCTCGTCCGGCAAAGTCCTTATTCCTATGATATGAACATACCGTTCTCGATTGCGAATATAACCGATCTGTCCCTTGTATGTGATTTTGAGCCAGCCGTCGATTTGTTCTAGAATTCGAACTTTTGTGCCTTTGCGGAGAATCTTAAGAGAAGGGTGGTCCGGACTCGGTCCGGTTCGCAGGTGCAGCAGACCGGCGCTTATGATTCCGATTTGGGGTTGTGCAGCCTGGATTTCGGCCGAATATCGAATTAATAAGACCGTGGCGACAACAAGTATTAAGGCTTTAGAAACTGTTTGAGAGAAAGATAACATCCTAACCATCCCACACACGTACTGCAAAATATAATTGCACCGTAAATCTTGACGGAGAGAAATCTGGCCGTAAAAAGATCGGGGGCAAAGCCCTGTTCGATATTTGAAGATACAATAACAAAGGTAACAAATAATACCGCCAGGCCGATAGTTCCACCGATAGCTCCCTGGATTATACCTTCGATGTAAAAAGGGGCCTTGATGAAGCTGTCGGCGGCACCAACCAGACGCATGATTTCTACCTCTTCGCGTCGTGTATAGAGTACGAGACGAATCGTATTGGCCACGATAAAAACAGCGGCCACAGAAAAAAGGCCGCCCAGGACGAAGCCCGTCAGCCTGAACAGGTTGAAGATATTCGTAAATCGTGCCAGCCACCTGTGGCCGTACTCGACATCGTTGATCTCAGGCAGTGCCTCAAGGCGGTTTGCCAGGTCCTCAATTTTCCCCTGGCCATGAGATGTTGGTATCATCCGGATTACAAAAGCATCCGGGAGCGGGTTTTCCTTAAGATTGACAAACAGTGAAGGTTGCCGTTTCATCTGGTCTTTCAGCATTTGCAGGGCTTCTTCTTTTGATATGAATTTGACATTCTGGACCCGGTCAAGATCTTGAATTTTCAGTTTCAATGCCGAAATGTCAGCGTGAGGGATATGCGGCCTAATATAAGCCATAATCCGGACACCCTTTTGCCAGGAACTTATGATATCACTGGCGTTGACAAAAAAAAGCGCAAAAGCGCTGACAATAAGAATCGACATCGCGATGGTAATGATGGTCACCGCATTCAAAAACTTGTGATCCCAAATGTCCTGGATGGCACGTTTATAGTGAAGAATCATAAATATTTGGTTACCCTTAAATCGTTCGCGAAAAAAGCGAACCCATCAGGTGTTTGGTATTTAGTGTTTTATTTCAATTATATTAAGATATACAAGTTTGTTATATTGCAAAATACGTAAGCGTTCACAGGTTCAGAGTTCACCGTTCAGGGTTACCTTTCGCAGGGGTTCACAAGTTCAGAGTTCAGAAGTTCAGGGTTGCTTTTTTTGTTAACCTTTACTAACTAGCCCCGAACCTTGAACCTCTGAACCCCTGAACCCCTGAACCTCTGAACCCCTGAACCTGTATGCAGTTACGCCGAAGGCTGCAAACAGCCCTGTTTCAAATGGACAATGCGGCCGCCAATTTTATTAAGCAACTCTTTGTCGTGGGTTGCGATAACAAGCGTGGTACCGCCAGAGTGGAATTTTTTAAGAAGTTCAATAATTATATCGGCAGAATCTGAGTCCAGGCTGCCGGTAGGTTCGTCGGCCAGGATGATTATCGGATCGCCGACAACAGCCCTGGCAACAGCGACTCTTTGCTGTTCACCACCGGAAAGAATCGGAGGAAACGAGTCGATTCTTTCCTCCATTCCGACGGTTCTGAGCACACTTTTTACCTTTTTCTGGATCAAGCGCCTTTTCTTTCCCATGGCTTCGAGAACAATCGCAACGTTATCAAATACGGTTTTAGTAGGTATCAGCTTGTAATCCTGAAATATTATTCCAAGCTTGCGTCTTAAAAAGGGTATGCGTTTGCGGGGAATCCGTGCCAAATTCATGCCGTCTACCAATATTTGCCCTGCCGATACTTTTTCATCAAAGTACAAAAGCTTCAGCAGCGTTGTTTTGCCTGCTCCGCTGGGACCGCTGATTAACAGGGAGTCGTTTTTGGGAATATCAAGGGTGACGTCGGTAAGAGCATTCTTGCCGCCGTATTTTTTATAAACATGGAAAATTTGAATAATTGAATTTTTGCTTTGAGTGTCAATCATTCCATAAGCTCCTGACCCATGGCCCGGTACAGAGCAGCTTTTGATATTTCAAATGCGTACAAAGCTTTATAATAATTGGTAATTGTTTTGGCAAGCAGTGTCTGGGCATCCAGAACGTCGGTGGAGGTGGCTACCTGTGCTTTGTAACGCTCCTCGTTAATTCTGAAGTTTTCTTTGGCCTGTTCAACGGCCTGTTTAACTGTAATAATAGCCTTTTCCGCTTCTTGTGTTTTCAAATAGGCTTTTTTTACCTGCAGATATATGTTGTCGAGAATTTCTGTTTTTTGAAGCCGTGCTTGAGACAAACGGGACTGTTTTTCATGGATTCCGTATGAAGTTCGGCCCCACTCCCAGAAATTCCATGACGCTGTGGCTAAAATGTTCCAGCCGCTGGGATCAGTAATACCTGCTCCGCCGTCTACATCCCAATCGGTTCCGTTGTTAAAATAACTGCCCTTAAGATCAATTGATGGGTAATAATCTTTTCTGGCAAGCTTTAACTCCTTTTCTGCAATTTCAACTTCCAATGCGGCCACCTTAATTTCCAGACGGTTTTTGTCAGCTTCGGAAAAACAATAATCAAGATCCTGCTTAAATGAAAAATAGTCTGTAATATCATCTATTTTTACGGGGGTATCCAGTGGTCTGCGCAAAAGAATGTTAAAGTCCGAGGCGGCATTTTCCAAATCATTTTTAGCAACAATGAGCTCTTGCTCAGCATTGGCCTGCTCAACCTGAGCCTGCAGAAAATCATTCAAAGGGGTCATTCCGACCTGATAATAGTTTTGGGCCACCTCCTTGTGAGCCTGGAGCTGTGTTACGGTTTTTTGGGCGACATCAAACATTTTGTGGGCCTCTAACAATGAAAAGTAGATCTTTTTGGCATTATAGATAATATCTTGGCGGATAAGTTTTTCATTGATTTCAGCCACATCGAGACCCAGACTTGCGATCTTATACTGATTTAAATTAGCAAACCCTGTAAAGATCGGCTGAGTGACTGTGGTTATAAGAGAGTATTCCCGTTTAGAGCCCAATAGTCCGCCGATGCTGGAGGCTTCATCATCACGATTAAATTTGTAGGTAACATTAAAGGTTGGGAGAAAAAGTGTTTGCTGTTCTTTTTGAGTGGCCTGGGCCGCTTTTGTCCCTTCTTGGGATGATTGCAATCCGATATTGGCTTTTAGGGCGCTTGCAATCGTCTGCTTGAGGGTCAATATTTCAACGGATTTTTCAGCGGCAAAAACGGAAAAGGTTAATGCCAGGCCCATCAGGAAGCTTGCCAATAGACATGGTAAGACTTTTTTTAATATCATAATATTATTATCTGAAACCTCCGATTAAAGTTTTTATCGCGGGTTTTGAATTGACCCGCAGGATTTTTATTGATATGCGAGGATAAAGTTGAAGGAGTGCTGTCACCAGTTTTCCTTACTCAGAGCCTCCACTGAATCCCATTAAACAGGCTTCTTCCATTTCGGTGGAGGCTTTTTTATACCGAATCAGCACTTTAAAATCAACTGTTTCTTGGATAGCAAAAAAGGTCGGTGTGAATCCACGTCAGTCCGAGGTTCACACAAAATAAGTTTTTTTGTAACAGTTCAGCCACTAAGGCACAAAGGCACAAAGAAGGAGTATGGATTATAAAGCTTAATGATTCAGTTTTATTGGTTAAATTGGTTCCATTGGTTTGGTTTGTTAACAAATAAAACTAATTAAACCAATAAAACCAATTGGACAATTTAAATTAGTATTATAATCTTAGAGGCTTGGTGTCTTTGTGGCTGAACTATTACGTTTTTTTTCACTTTTTACGAGATCATCCGTTTTGACTCGAATGAGGTTTAAACAAATGGAACTGCTGGATAATATGAAAAAGGAACTTATCGACCTGCTATGCCGCAAATCGTTTAAATACAGTCAGGAGCCGACCTTTAAGCTGGTGTCAGGCAAAATGAGCCACTTTTATGTGAACTGCAAGCCGACGACGTTGAGCCCCAGAGGGATGTTTCTGGCCGGTCATCTTTTATTTGACACAATTAAAAATCTAAATCTGGACGGAATCGGCGGGCTTACATTCGGCGCCGATCCTATTGCGATTGCTACGGCGTTTGTCTCCGAATTGAGAGACAAGCCTGTCAATGCCTTTTCAATCCGCAAGACCCGCAAGGATCATGGCATTGTTCGGTGGATCGAAGGGGATATGAAGCCGGAGGAGCGGGTTGCCATTATCGATGATGTCGCCACTACCGGGGGGTCTACGATTAAGGCGATTGAACGCGCGCGGTCAGAGGGGCTGGATGTTGTCAAGGCGGTTATTTTGGTTGACCGTCAGGAAGGTGGTCTTGAAAATATTCGTCAACATGTGACGGATGCTGTAGCGGTTATTACCAGGGATGAACTGATGGCGCGGTGGAAGCTACAAGGATAGACCTTTAGCCCCGCTTTAAAAGCGGGGTAAACCTTTTGCTTATTAGATCCCGTCCAGCTTTCAGCGGGGCGGGAGTTTCATAAAATCGTAACACGATTTTATTTTTTATCCAAAACTTCCCTGATCTTCCGCGAAAGTTGTTTCATGTTGAAAGGTTTCTGGATAAAGCTGTTGCAACCTCGCTCCAGTATCTCATTTATCTGTCTGTTTATGCCATACCCACTGGCAAGCAGAACATTTACATCTGAATTGATCGCTTTCAAGCGGTCGTAAGTTTCGCCGCCATTCATGCCGGGCATAATCACATCGAGAATGACAATTCCGATATCATCGATGTGTTTTTTGTAGATATCTATAGCTTCTTTACCACTTGCGGCGGTATAAACTTTGTAGCCCAGTTTTTCCAATAGTTGGCCGGCAACATCAATTATCATGACTTCATCGTCTACCAGCAGAACGGTTTCAGATCCTTTAGATAATTCTTCAGCAAATTCCTCTTCTTGTATGAATTCTTTTCCCGAAACGGGCAGATAAATATTAAATGTAGTTCCTGCTCCTTTTTCACTATAGGCAGCAATTATACCACCATGGTTCTTGATAATGTCATTCGCAGGGGCCAGGCCTAAGCCCGTGCCTGTGTCCCATGCTATAGCGGAAAAAAATGGATCAAAAATATTTTGTAGGGTTGCTTGATCCATACCGGCACCGGTGTCGGTTACAGATATTTTTACATATCCACCCGGTTCCAGCTGGTTTTGATTGGCATACTCTTCCCCAAGCGTAACGTTTTCCGTCTCAAGAAACAGTTCTCCACCGCCCGGCATGGATTGCCGGGCATTGAGATATAGATTTAAAAGCACCTGCTCAATTTGGCCCTGGTCAACCTCTACCGTCCAAAGGTCCTTTTGGAACTTTGAATTGATAGTGATATTCTCTTTTGCTTTACCAAATATATCTGAACTCCTTCTAATTATTTCGTTAAGGTCGGTCGGTTTTACTTCATATTTGCCTCTTCCGGCAAAACCCAAGAGTCGTTTTGTGAGATCGGCACCATTTTGAATGTATTGTTCGATGCTTTTCAATTTTTCATAATGTGGGTGAGCGGCTTCAATCTCCAGAGCCATCAGGGATATATGGCCCTGGATGCCCATGAGCAAATTATTAATATCATGGACAATAGCCCCTACAATGGTACCTAAGGACTCTACAGCTTCCAGATAACCCCTGGGGCTTTTACGTGCTTCTTGGTGCGCAACAACCTTTTTTTCTAATTCCTTGACCCTTTGTTCTAATTCTTCATAGGTTGGTTTTTTGTCCATTAACTCATCCTGCGCTTCTTTGTGCCTTTGTGTCTGAACTATTAAGGTAAGCGTTCACAGGTTCAGAGTTCACCGTTCAGGGTTACCTTGCGAGTTAACTCCCGGGCAAACTGCAATGCCTCAATATCTTCAAATCGTTCTATTCTCATGCTTTCTCTATTCAGAGCTATCTAATTAACGGTTCAAATTTCTGAACCTTTGAACCCTGAACCCCGAACCCGTGAACGGTTACCTATTAAGTTCTTTGTTACTGCTGTGAACCCGTTACTACGATAAGATCGAATTTTGAAGACCAATTCAAAGATTGCATCCCTACGCATTTCTGAGTCGGCTATATTTTCTTTCGAGCTGCCGTCTAAATATTCGAAGCCGCCACAACCTTGGAAAATAAAACCCAGGCACAGGAGCAAGATGAACGAGAAATTGCGTGGGATGCCTCCCATTACGTTGCTGGCAAGGCCACATTTAGTTGAATAGCATGTTGCACCCATGTAAGGTTTTATATCTTTATACCTAAATTATGTCAAACTCTGTGGTCTTTGTGAGCTCTGCCTGCCCAATGGAATTAAGTTTTGGTTGTTATTCCATCGGGGTGAGAAGTAAAAGAACCTTCTTAGGGTGGCGAAGGGCTGTTGAGGATGTAAGTTGCGCAGGCGTTTTCTGACTCCCAGGCGGTTACGCGGGCAACTCTGACAGCAGGAGTTTCGATTTTAGCCTGCAGCGCTTCGGCGATATAGCGGGCGATGTTTTCCGAAGAAGGTGGGCAGCGATCGTCAAAACAATTGAGTTCATTTAAGAATTTGTGATCCAGGCTTTCGGTGATTTCAGAAAGATGCTGTTTTAATTCATCAAAGTCGATCAGTACCCCGGCAGCATTCAAGTTTTTTCCGGCTACGTGGACCTCTATCTTCCAGTTGTGTCCATGCAGATTTTCACATTTTACAGCAACCATCTTTAGCTGGTGAGCAGCGGCAAAACTGGTTACGATTTTTAGTTCAAACATGACTTATCCTCAAAATAAATTCTTCATCAGAAATGCGGCTTAACCGGTTTTGGCACTACCATCCCTAAAGATATTTTTTAGTTTGCTGGACATTTTGTTGTTTCCGATTTTGTCAAATTCTCTGAGGAGAGATTTCTGTTTTTTAGTGATATTTGTCGGGGTTTTGATGAGTACCTGGATGATCTGATCTCCGCGCTGACCGGTTTTAAGCGAGGGGATGCCGTTGTTGCGGAAACGGAACAGATCACCGGGCTGGGTTCCTTTTGGAATTTCAAGCGTTTTTTTGCTGTTTAAAGTAGGGACTGAAATACTGTCTCCTAGCGCTGCCTGAATAAAGGAGATCTCTACCTGGCAGTGGATGTCAATATTGTCACGCTGAAAATATTCGTGGGGTTTCACGTTGATGAAAACATAAAGATCACCGGGCGGGCCGCCGTAAACTCCACCTTCCCCTTCTCCTGTCAGCCTGAGGCGGGAGCCGCTATCGACACCGGCCGGAAACTTTACTGATACAGTTTTGTTGACCATAACCTGGCCGTTACCTTTGCAGCCTTTGCAGAGGTGAGGAATGCTTTGGCCGTTGCCGCTGCAATGGGGGCATGTTGTTCGGACGGTAAAAAATCCCTGGCTTCGGGAAACCTGACCGGTGCCGTTGCATGTGCCGCAGGTCTCCGGATACGTGCCCGGTTCGCAGCCGCTCCCTTCACAGGAAGGGCACACCTCCATTTTTTGCAGATCAATTTGGGTCTCAGTGCCAAGAGCGGCCTGCATGAAGTCAAGTGTCAAATCGTAGCGAAGATCGGCGCCTCGCTGCGCCCGGCTCCCTGATCTCCTCCCGGTGCCGAACCCGAAAATATCTTCAAAAATGCTGCCGAAACTTGAAAAAATATCTTCAAAGCCGCTGAATCCGGAGAAGCCTGACCCTTCAAGACCTTGATGGCCGAACTGGTTGTAGATTCTGCGTTTCTGAGAATCTCGAAGTACCTCGTAGGCCTCCGAGGCTTCCTTGAATTTTTCTTCCGCCTCTTTGTTGCCAGGATTTCTATCCGGATGGTAGTTTAGTGCCAGTTTGCGGTAGGATGATTTTAATTGATCATCGGTGGCATCGCGGTCGACGCCGAGAACCTCGTAGTAATCTCGTTTGGTCGTCATTTAGTTTCCTGGTCGTTGCCCCTGCGCTTATTTTATCGTGACCTTAGTGCCTTGGTGCCTTCGCGGCAAGATATTTGAGTAACATTTTGTTAAGATTCAAACATTTCTAAAATAATGCAAAAAGTATGGTTGTCAATGAAGAATACATGAGAAATTCGGGATAGTTTTATGGATGGGAGATTACCCCACAAACGGCTGGCTGATAATTGTATCCTTTTGCCAGCGCTGGTCATCCCGGTAAGGGTAGGCAATATTATAGTGGAGTCCGCGACTCTCTTTGCGGCGCCGGGCACATTTTATGATCAGTTGTGCCACGGTAGCTATGTTTCTTAGCTCAATAAGGTCTGACGACACCCTAAAGTCCCAGTAATACTGATGGATTTCTTTTTGAATTATTGCGATGCGCCGTTTTGCCCTTTCCAGGCGCTTGTCGGAGCGAACGATTCCGACGTAGTTCCACATGCACCGGCGGATCTCATCCCAGTTGTGTGCCACCATAATAAGTTCATCACTGTCGGTTGTGCCGACATCATCCCAGGGCGAAGGAACAGGTATGGAATTTGCGTCTATGGTTTGGATGTCTTTTAAGGCCTGTACGGCGGCTTGGTTAGCATAAACCAGAGCCTCGATCAGAGAGTTGCTGGCCAGCCTGTTCGCTCCGTGTAGCCCTGTGCAGGCAGTTTCACCGGTGACATACAGCCGGTTTAAATCGGTGCGACCGGACATATCGGTGGCAACGCCGCCGCACATATAATGGGCGGCAGGCACAACCGGAAGAGGTTCGGCGGTCATGTCGAAGCCGAAAGTGAGACATTTTTCGTATAGATTTGGGAAGCGGGTTTTAACAAATTCGGAATCTTTGTGAGAGATATCCAAAAATACCGTATCATCACCACTTTTTTTGAGTTCCGTGTCAATGGCGCGGGCCACAATGTCACGGCAAGCCAGATCCTTTTGGGGATCATATTGGTGCATGAAGGGGTTGCCGGCGGAGTCTATGAGAACACCCCCTTCACCTCTGACGGCTTCTGAAATCAAAAAGTTTTTAGCATCTGCGTGATACAGGCAGGTGGGGTGAAACTGGACGAATTCAAGGTTGGCTACCGTAGCGCCGGCGCGATAGGCCATGGAAATGCCGTCACCGGTAGCGATATCGGGGTTGCTGGTATATAGATAAACCTTGCCGGCGCCGCCGGTGGCAAAGAGTGTGATCTGGGCGCAAAAAGTTTTTACCCGGTTAGTATTTCTGTCAAGAACATAGGCTCCACAGCAGTAGCCCTCATGGGTGGTGGTAATAAGCCCCCTTTTCATACGTTTTGAAATAGTAATCAGATCAATGGCCATATGATCTTCAAACACTGCAATGCGGTCATGATTATTAACATGGTCGACCAGAACTTTTGCGATTTCCATGCCGGTCATGTCCTGGGCGCGGACAATCCGGTTGTGTGAGTGTCCGCCTTCACGTCCAAGATCAAGATTGAGCGATTTACCGTCTGATCGTGCTTTTTTTTCAATATTGAATTGGACGCCCAGATCGACCAGTTCACGAATTCTTGCGGGCCCGTTTTTAACGACCATCTCGACAACGTCCCGATTGCACAGGCCGTCCCCGGCAGCGAGGGTGTCCTGGATGTGGAGATCAAACGAGTCGAGTTGATCGAAAACAGAAGCAATGCCGCCCTGGGCCAGCGCGGTGTTGCTGTCCCAGAGCCTTTTTTTTGTCACCAGAGCAACACGGCCGAACTCCGCCACCTTAAGGGCAAAAGTAAGGCCGGCAACACCGCTGCCGATAATTAGAAAGTCGGTTTTAACATCCATAGTACGATTACTTAACCCGGACAAGCTGGAACCAATAAAAAATGGATTACTAAAAAAGTTTTTCCACAAACAGCACAAAGTTTACGACTAGGGAACTGATTGAGTTTTTACTCAATCAGGACAACTTCGTTTACAAAAAAGATGATCGCCGGCGCTGACGTTTGGTACTATAGCCCATTAAAAATCCAACAAAAAGTACGGCGGCGCCACTTAAAAACCAATGGAGATATTGACGCCTTTCAAGTTCTGAAAGCTCCTCTTCAAGTCTTTCAACTTCTTTTTGCTGTTCACTAAGCCGGGCTGCGGAATTTTTAGAGTTGGCTTGAAGCTTTAACAGATTCGCCGATTTGCTCTGGAGAGTTTCATAAGACGTTTTAAGAGCGTTTAGCGTTTTTCCGCTAACAGCTAATTCTGCCTTAAGCTTCTGGTTCGCATTTTTAAGCTTGGAAATCTCATTATAAGGGGAGTCGGCGAGGGCCAGCAGGGCGGCATGTTTTTCTTTCAATTTATTTAGCTCAATGCGGCTCGGCAGTTTAGAAGTAAGAAAACGGCTGACCACCCAGCCTTCCTTTCCGCTGGGCAGGCGGATCCTGGTCCACTGATCAGCCGGTTCGAGTACTTCTACCTTTTGTCCTGATTTTATCATTGCGATAATTTTATGATCAATTCCCTGTCCGGTCCTGAGTGTTATCTCCGCCAGATCGCTGACATACATTGTCTCAGCCTGGACCGCTGTTGAAAATAAAATTAACAACCCTCCAATAAAAACAAGATATCTCATTTGCCGTATTCTCCGTTTAAATACAGACCTCGTAAATAATGACAGATTGCGGGGAAAATTTTGGACAAAACGCGACATTTCTAACCAAAGAGTTGGGTTCAAAGGTTCACTGTTCAAAGGTTCAGAGGTTGATCTCCTCATTTAATTACCCCTATGGAATCAATGGGATAGGAAAAAAGCGCCAAGCGATTAACCTCTCCGAGGCGTAGGATCGTGCCTCTACGAGCCGGAGGCCTGAACGCTGAACCCTGAACCTCCTAACCCAGACCGACCGGATGTCCATTTTTTTTTGCAATCCCGCAGTATATAAATGTCTACGGTCATTTATATAAGGTGAATAACGAGGTCTGCGGTAGATGAATTGCCAAAAGTTTCAATGATAAACAGAGAGTTTATTGAGCCTTCTATAAGCACGACCTGTTTTATATCCAGATAAAGAGGCGAGCCTTACAGTATCAATCATGGTAGCCATAGAATCTGCAGGAATTACTGATGTCGGTCAAAAAAGGACAGGAAACGAAGATGCTTTCTATCTTGATGATGACCTGAAGCTTTACATGGTGGCCGACGGCATGGGTGGACACTTGGCCGGTGAAGTGGCCAGTGCGCTGGTGGTAGATACCATACGGGATTACATGAAGCACTTCAAAGAGGAGGGCGCTGTCGAAGAGCTGGAGGATCCCGACGAAACCCTTTCCAAAGAGGCCAACCGGCTGCTTTCCAGTATCAACCTGGCCAACAAAGGTGTCCACCAGGTAGCACAAAGTAATGAAGACTATCAAGGGATGGGTTCCACCGTATCGGCGACCTTCTTTACAGGCGATACTATGATTGTGGCCAATGTGGGTGACAGCCCAATATACCTGGTGCATGACGGGGGCATCGAACTACTGTCCGTGACCCACAACGTAATATCAGAGCAGATGGCGATCAATCCTGAAATGGCCAAGAAACTGGACGCGCGGTTTAAACACATGCTCACCAGGGGCATGGGGATTGAAGCAACGGTAGAAGCTGATGTCTGTGAGATCCAATGTTTTGAAGGCGATATTCTGACCATCAGTTCCGATGGCCTTAGCGACAAGGTATCTCCTGAAGAAATTCTCGATGTTGTCAAAGCAGAACAGCCTGCAAAGGCCTGCCAGAGGCTTGTAGATTTAGCCAATGAGCGTGGTGGAGATGACAATATAACCGTTATTGTAATAAAAATAAAAGCTGAAAATGAAAAAGGCGGAATTATGGAAATGATTTCACGGATTACGTCCCATTTGAAAAAAATATTTCATTAAAAATGAGGGTACTGCAATGCCGACTTTGACACTTACATTCAAAGATAACACCATCGCTACTTATCGCATTGAAGAGGGGCAGTCTCTTACGATAGGTCGGAAGGAGATTAACGATGTGCCGATCGAGAACCTCGCTGTTTCCGGGCATCATGCCAAGATAGACTCTGTGGGGGAAGGGTTTTTACTGACGGACCTGCAAAGTAAAAACGGTTCCTTTGTAAACAAAGAGCTTGTTTCATCTCACTGGCTTAAAGACGGTGACAACATCCTTATCGGCAAGCATACCCTGATCTTTACTTACGATGAAGGTGAGAAAAAACCGGATGAAGTCGCCGTCGACATGGACCAGACCATGGTTATGGATACGGACAAATATCGGGATATGCTGGCCCAGGCCATGCCCAAGGCTGCAAAGGCGGAGGCCCAGGAACCGGTAGGCATACTGTCATATCTGGCCGGCGGTGAGGGGGAAATAAAGCTTGTCAAGAAGCTTACCAAAATAGGAAAGAGTTCCACTTGCGACATTGTGGTGGGCGGCCTCATGGTAGGGGCGACCGCTGCAACCATAAGCAAGAGACCCCAAGGATATTCCATAAGTTATGTAGGAGGTATGGCCAAACCGAAAGTCAACGGCGCGACTGTAAAAGAGTCGGTCACTCTCAAAGATTTTGATGTCATTGAGATCGGTTCGATCAAAATGCAGTTTGTCAGTGAGAAACAGTAAGCGAACCGGTTTGCCTGAGAATGTTCCACCTGATTTAGCGGGCAGGGCAATTTTGGATAGAACATTAAAGCGTTTTTCCCCTCGTGCCGAAATAAAGCTTGGGGGAAAACGTTTTTTTTTGGGTCTGTAAACAAGGCAGGAAAAATGAGTCACTGTGAAGTCTGCGGTCAGAAACACAATATCGGATTTGTTGCAACACGTCTTGCAGGGACGGACGGCGTTTCCCTCGAGGCCGCAAAATGGGCGGATGTTTTTGAAAAGAATGGGGGTAACTGCTATTACTTTGCCGGAATGCTCGACCGCCCGGAAGATCGTTCCTATTTGGCAGAAAAAGCGTATTTTCGTCATCCTGAAATTCGAGATATTTACGAAAACAGCTTTGGTGTCTGCAAACGCGAGCGACATCTTACGAAAAAAATTTATGAATTTACAGAAAAGTTAAAAGACGAACTTTACAGATTTATCGAAAAATTTGATATAGAACTTTTAGTGCCGGAAAATTCGCTGACGATTCCGTTGAATATCCCCCTTGGTATAGCTATTACAGAGGTGATATCTGAAACAGGAATGCCGGCAATAGCCCACCATCACGATTTTTTCTGGGAGCGCAAGCATTTTCTTACTAATGCGGTCTGGGAATACTTGAATATGGCGTTTCCGCCCCATTTGCCGTCAATTCATCATGTGGTTATCAACTCTTCGGCTGCCAATCAATTAAGTCTCAGGACCGGTATTTCGTCAACCACTATACCGAATGTCATGGATTTTGAAAATCCGCCGCCGGCTGTTGATGATTATGCTTCCGATGTTCGACATTCTCTCGGCCTTGAGAAAGACGAGCTTTTAATCCTGCAGCCGACCCGGGTTGTAAAGCGCAAAGGGATTGAACATGCCATCGAAATTGTGCACAGGCTGGGCCAGAAGGCCAGACTGATCATCTCCCATGCTTCCGGTGACGAAGGTTACGATTATGAAGAGCGGGTCAAGGAATATTCCAGGCTTTTGAAGGTTGATACGGTGTTTGCGTCGGGAATTATCAAAGAATATAGAGGCTATACTAAAAAAGGAAAAAAAATCTACTCCTTGGAGGATGTTTATCCCCATGCCGACCTTGTAACCTATCCATCCAATTTTGAAGGGTTTGGGAATGCCTTTCTTGAAGCCATATATTTTAAAAAACCGATAGTTGTAAACAATTATTCAATTTATTCATTTGATATCCAGCCCAAGGGCTTTGAAGTGATTGAGATCGACGGGTATGTGTCCGAGGAGGCTGTACGTCAGGTGCGGGAGGTAATAGAGAATCCGCAACGCCGCCAGGCAATGGTAGAGAAAAACTACGAAATAGCAAAACGCTTTTTTTCTTACAGGGTGCTGCAGCAAAAGCTTAAGCATCTTGTATCGGACGGCATTGCCTGCAACCCGCAAGAGTGTTGAAATTCAATATGAAGGACATACATCATCAGCTTGAGCGCAGCCTGAAGGTCGGTATAAAGAAAGGCTGGAGTGGGTTTGTTTGGATGCTCAAAATCCTTATACCCATATCTTTCTTGACCGCTCTGCTTGAATACAGCGGCTGGTTATATAAAATAGATTTTCTTTTAAGGCCCGGTATGAACCTGCTGGACCTGCCGCCGGTGGCCGCCCTGCCGCTTATTGTCGGTATGCTGACCGGAATATACGGATGTATTGCCGCCATGGCCATGCTTCCTCTTACCATTGTCCAGATGACGCTTATCGCTAATTTTGTGCTCATTTCCCATAATCTAATACAGGA
>NZ_JAZFTO010000078.1:0-7741 GCF_036446775.1 Candidatus Desulfatibia sp. | reverse complement strand
CCTTGGGATTGCACATAAATTGGACATCAGGTCGGTCTAGGTTATAAGGTTCCGGGTTCCCGGTTCAGGCCTCCGGCTCGTAGAGGCACGATCCTACGCCTCGGAGAGGTTAAGCGCTTCGCGCTTTTTTCCTTAACCATTAATTCCATAGGGATAATACAACGAGGCGGCCGACCTCTGAACCTTTGAACGTTGAACCTTTGAACCCAACTTTTTGATTAGAGATGGAGCGTTTTGTCCAAAATTTCACCGCATCATCTATCATTATTTACGAGATCTGTAAATTAGGATGGGAAAAAACTGTTGCATCGCAAAATGGGAGTTGACCATTGATAAAAAACCCCGCTCTATAGTGGAGCGGGGTTCACCTTAAAATCAAAAGCTATGTTACCGGCTGCCTCTTTTGGAAGCTTTGAGCGGATTAAGTTTTGCTTTGCTGCCGTTAGAAGTTTTGGTAACATGAGAAGCAATGTTGCAACTTCCGTTTTTCCACTTCAGCGCAGGATCAGGACAAGCCGTGCAGTACCATCCGGCCGAAAATTCCGTACCGTGATTGCAGCCATTACATTTCTCTACGATTTCATGGCAAAGCCCGCCGTTGTAAGAACACCCCTTTGCAGTCATAAAAGGGCAATCAAAACCTTTTCTGATCGTTGAACACTCCATCGGAACCACCCCCTTTCTTTCATTTTAGATGCACTAAAAAAAAGGCCCGGAGACATCTGCTCCCGGCCCAGCAAGACAGGTTGCAAAATTTTTCGGGAATATAACCATGTGCCTTGATCTTGTCAACAATAATTTTTAGTGCCTTAACGGCAAATTTTATGTATAAAGAGTACTTGATTTTTAATTGCTAAATTGACAATTTATCGGTAACATATGATGAATTCCTATTATGGATGGAAACTAACCAGCAGAGGAACAAAAATATATGCCCATTAAACAAGCAATTGAGGTTCTCAAGATCGAAGCTGAAGGCATTTTGAAAATGGCCGACCGCATTGATGACAATTTTACCAAAATGGTTGAGCTTATCTATAATTCCGAGGGTCGTATAATCGTCAGCGGTATCGGCAAATCGGGTATCGTCGGCCGCAAAATCGTCGCTACTTTAAACAGCACCGGAACAAGATCTTTGTTTTTGCATCCAGCCGAGGCCATGCATGGAGATCTTGGCGTGGTCGGCCAGGAGGATATTTTCCTGGCCCTTTCCAATAGCGGCGAAACCGATGAGCTCAGCAGTCTTATCCCCAGTGTCCGCAAAATCGGGTGTAAAATTATCGCTTTTACCGGCGATAAAAATTCCACTCTGGCCCAAAACAGCGATATCGTCCTTGATGTCGGTGTCGAGCGGGAAGCATGCCCTTTAGGCCTTGCTCCCACTGCCAGTTCCACCGCCCTCCTTGCTATGGGAGACGCCCTTGCAGTAGTCCTCCTCAACAAGAAGCATTTTAATACCAGCGATTTTAAAAAGATCCACCCCGGCGGTACACTCGGCCAGCGTCTTTCCAACAAGGTTCAAGACATCATGTTAACCGGCACATCCATACCCCGGGTTACTGAAGGGACTTCTCTGGGAGATGCCGTCCGGGAAATCAATCGTTTGGAATTAGGGGCCGCCTTTGTTGTAAGTCATGATGATATTCTTCTCGGCATCATCACCGACGGTGACTTAAGACGCTTTCTTGCCAAAAATGAATCGATTTCGGGAAAAAGCACCGAAGACGTCATGAGTAAAAATCCACGAACAGTTAGCCCGAGTTCTCCTGCCTTCGATGCCCTGAACTTGATGGAACAATACCAGATTACCGTACTGCCCATAACAGATTCTGATGGAAGGGTTCTGGGAATTTTGCATCTACACGACATTTTAGGCAAAGGCGAGTTTAAATTCAACGGCACCTAAGGCAAAGAGGATATTATGCGTTACGGAGACTTTGACACCACGATACCGATCCTCGGTAAGGCCAAAATACCATCACCGATCCAAAGAGGGGAAAAAGGCGCTTTAAGCCGAAGTTTTGTAAATGACTCCGATAGGATTATAATCGATGTAAAATTAGATGATTTAATAAAGCTGGCTGAAAAAGGAAAAGACTTTCCTTCTTTTGAACTTGCCGGGCCCAGAAGAAAAATATATTTCGATCCCAGCAAGTTAAGATGCGCCCTGGTAACATGTGGCGGATTATGCCCCGGTTTGAACGATATCATTCGGGCGATCGTTTTGGAACTGTTCTACGGTTACGGCGTCAAGAACATTTTGGGCTTCAAGTACGGCCTTCAGGGCTTTATTCCACAATATGGGCACGATGTCATGGAGCTTCACCCCGAAAATGTTGGCAACATTCTCGAAAAGGGCGGTTCCATCCTCGGGTCTTCCAGAGGTCCTCAGTCGATCGACGAAGTTGTCGACACTCTGGAAAAGATGAACGTCGGCATCCTGTTTATGATCGGGGGAGACGGGACGCTTATGGCTGCGACCAAGATAGCAGATGCCGTCATCGCAATGGGCCTAAAAATAAGTGTTATTGGCATCCCCAAAACCATCGATAATGATATCTACCTGGTATCGAGGTCTTTTGGTTTCGAAACCGCCGTCGATGTAGCCACCCAGGCCATTCAGGGCGCTCATAACGAAGCTGAGGCCTATCCCGACGGGATCGGTCTGATTAAACTGATGGGCAGATATTCGGGTTTTATCGCCGCGACCGCCGCCCTTGCTCAGCAGGAAGTAAATTTTGTACTGATTCCAGAAGTCGATTTTGACCTGGAAGGCCCCCAAGGCTTATTCGTCGCCCTTGAAAATCGTTTGAACCTCAGAGGTCATGCGGTGATTGTTGTGGCAGAAGGGGCCGGCCAAAAATATTTCGAAAGCCGGGACGTTGACTTTGATGAGTCCGGAAATATCAGGCTTAAGGATATCGGAGTTTTTCTGAAAAATAAAATAGAATCCTATTTTATGTCCAAAAATATGGAAGTATCCATTAAATATATTGACCCCAGCTATACGATAAGGAGCCTGCCTGCAAATGCCAATGATCGTGCATTCTGCAGTTTTTTAGGGCGCGACGCCGTACATGCCGGCATGGCGGGCAAGACCAAACTGCTTGTGGGTCGTTGGAACAACCATTTTATACATCTTCCCATGAGTGCCTCCGCAGGAAAGCGCAAGCAGGTGAATCCCAAAGGAAAATTGTGGCTCAGTGTCCTGGGCGCCACCGGCCAGGGCGCTTTAAAATGAGGAATTCGGATAAAGGAGGCGATAGATCACATCTGCGTGTTTGCCGGCAGACCCCTGGTTTGACATTACCGCTTTTTTCGCCAAAGCTCCGATACGATCGGCAGCATCCGGATTCGTAAGATAATAGACAGCTTTTTCAGCCAGATCCCGCCCATCTTTTACCTGAATGCCGCCGCCTGTTTTATCGAGCAGCTCTTTGGCATCGAGGAAATCCTCCATTGAAGGACCGTACAGCACCGGTTTGCCCCAGGCGGCGGCCTCTAAAACATTCTGCCCGCCCAGCGGGACCAAGCTTCCGCCGCAAAAAACGACTGAAGCGACACTGTAAACGGCCTGCAGGTCTCCAATGGTGTCAATGATTACTATCGACGCCGTCCGCAAACCATTTTTGTTTAGGTCTGTTCTGAACTGGCATGAAAACCCCCGGTCCTTAACCAGAGTGGAGATTTGATGCGCTCGCTGTATATGCCTTGGGGCGATAATAAGCAGGGTTTCGGGTACAGCTTGGATAATTTTTTGATAAACATCGAGAACGATTTCTTCTTCCGAGCTGCGGGTACTTCCCGCCACAAAAACCGGCTGGCCTCCTTTCAAGCTAAAAAGCCTCTCCATTTTTGTTTGCTGAGATGTATCTGCATTTTGAAGCAGTAGATCATATTTTGCATTCCCGTTTATTTCTATTCTTGCTGGTGGTGCTCCCATCATTTCTATCCGTTTTGCATCAGCCTGGCGAATCATGCTAAAGGCGCCAACATGTTTTAATGTTGCCTTTATTAAGGGCCGAATCTTTAAGTATCCCTTGATGGAGCGCACGGAAATTCTGCCGTTTACCAGGGCTGTCTTTATCCCCATTCGTTTGGCCTCAAGCAGCCAGTTCGGCCATATTTCGGTCTCCAAACAGACCAGAACGTCCGGTTTAAGAGCTGCCAGGGCCTTGCGAACAGAGATGACAAAATCGACTGGTGCATATATGCAAACAGCACGTGATCCCAGTTTGTCTTTAGCAAATGCCTGGCCGTGTTCTGTCGTGGTTGAAAGGATGACGGCGCAATCCGGCATCAGCAGAAAAAGAGATTCAATCACGGCCATAGCGACACTTACCTCTCCCACTGAAACAGCATGAATCCAGATTCGAGGCGATCCGGCAAGGCCTTCTACAAGTTCGTCAGGGTATATTCCCAAACGCTGGTTCAAATTGTCGCTATAGCGGCCGCTGAGGCGTGTATATAACCAGAAGGGCGGAAAAAAGGCGATAAAAATGATAGAACTGAGCAAGCTATATACTCTATAGGCCAGGTTCATCAGGTTGAGTTTCGGGTTTTGGATTCCGGTTTGCGAGTTACGAGCTACTGTTTACTGTTCACCCCGTTAAATTCCGCAGGACCATTTAACAGGGGCCTACTGCTTACTTCCTACTGATCACTGATTGCTGTTCACTGTTTACTGGTTCGTGACGTTCTAATTCGACAAAACCCCGGCCTTTGATTTGAAGAAGAAATAATTTTTTGCGGACCTCTCCGCTGCTGTCAAATGAAGTTAGACCGGTTACGCCCTCGTAGTTGCTAAGCTGCATGAGTCCTTTTTTAAGTGCGCTTCTATATCGCATTTCGGGACGGCTCACCATTTTGAATAGAATCATAGCGGTGTCATAGGCGACGGCCTCAATGAATCCCGGGTTTTCCCCGTAAGTCTTTCGGAAATCTTTAACAAAGTCTTTTACATTGGCTGAAGCGCTCTGTGCAAAAAAACCATCCGTCATTACGGCACCCTGAGCATATTGCCGCGACATCTCGATCAGATTGTCGGAATGCCACAAATTAGTGCCTAAAAGATAGATGTCCTTAACATCATAATATGCCAGTTGAGGTATAATCAGCCCGGACTTCGCGGGTGCATCAGGGATGAAAACGGCATCAAAGTCAATAATGGGTTCAGGTTCCTCTTCCTTTTCATCTTTTTGATCAGTCGCTTTTGTTTGTTCATCAGCCGGCTCTTCAGCTGGTTCTTCCGCTTGATAATTATCCTCGGTATCGTCTGCAAACTGGAAATCCATATCAATAAAATTATCGATCAGGTCCAAATCATTTTCAGCCTCATATGCCCGATGCATTTCGGCTTTAAGATCCTCAGGCACTTCATAATAAAGCCCCACGAGTTTTTTGATGGGATCGGCAAAATCAGTATGGGTCGAGTTGTATGATTCAACGCCGACAATTCTGCCTCTATGGGCAAGCACTTCATCCCAGAATAAATTCATAAAGGTCGTTCCATAATTTTCGTCAGGATAAAGAATTGCAAAACGTTGCAGCCCGAGCGATTCAACGGCAAAAGATACAATGGTTTTCACCTGCATTGCGGGGGTGAAAAAATTTCTGAAGACATAGTCGCCGATCTGAGTAATACCTTCTTTTTGGGTTAAAGTGACGATGGGGATCCCGCTGTGTTGAGCCTCCACACCAGCGGTTTCAGCGGTGACCAGCGGACCGATAATGGCGGCGACATTCTCTTTGAACAGTTCTTTTACAGCTTCCGCGGCTCTATCAGGATCAGACCCTGTGTCCTTAAAGATTATCTTGATCGCATGGTCGATATTTTGGGAGCTGAAACGGTTCAGAGCAAATTCAACTCCTTTGAGCGCCCGGTTGCCATAAGCTCGGTAACGGCCGCTAATGGGCAACAGACAGCCTATGGTGTAGCGGCTATAGACAGACTTTTTGCTGATCGTTTCCAGCAGACTTTGAGCCTGCCGGCTTCTTGCATGCCCTGGGAAATTTTCGATAAAGATCGACAGCACTCTTTCAGCATACTCGTACTCTTCTTCTTCCAGGTGGTTAAGCCCGAGCTGGTAGAGGAGATAACCGGCCGGAAACCCATCCTCCGTGCGGTTTAAAAGAAAGACGAACTCTTCTGAATCAAGCTGTACGGCAGCCTCCTCGAGCTGGGAAATAATACCCTCTTTTTCTGAATCCTTTGATTTTTTATATGCCAAGACATAGTTAGTTACGGCATCTACCGGGGAACCCATGGCTAAATAAGTATCCCCCAAAAGTAGATGTGTTCTGAGATAGGGTGCTCTGGGGACAGCCCCTTTGAGAAAGTCGGCCGCCTGCTCGATAACTTCTGAATACATGCCTTCGTTGTAATAGCTGATCAGGATTCCAACCCGGGCATCTTGGGCAAATGAACTGCCCGGATATTCGGCAATCAGTCGTTGGTAAACATCACGCGCCTTTGAGTGGCTGCCAAGGGCCGCATGGATAGCTCCTATTTTTAAAAAAGCGCCGGCGGCCAGTGGCCCGCCCTGAAACCGGGCAAGGTATTCATTATAGGACTCACGGGCTTCCCGGTAAGACTTTGCCTGAAACAATTTTTCGGCCTTTGAATAGAGTTTTTTTCCGGGGCCGGCCTCTCCGGGAACAGTTAAAACAGTTGTTTTGGGCAGACAGCCCCCCAAAAGGATCTCCAGCAGCAGAAGCAATATTATGGCGATTGGCTTTGTGGATTTCATTCCTAAGCACGCGCACGTGGTTTAATCAATTTTATGCATTTGATGTCGCGTTGATATTACATGCATTATCATTCCGACATGAAACTTACTCTGATTTTACAACAAAGGCAAGTTCAACCTATAAGTTTATCAACAGGCAATTAATTAGTTTCCATCCATAAATGGCTATTTTTCCGATGAGCGGCGTTCTCCGCGGGTTTCAGCCCTCGACGTACTGCCGTACGCCTCGGGCGAAAACCCTTGTGCGGCCTTGCTCATCGAAAAAATATCTCATTTATGAATTGGAAACTACTTAGTGCTCAAATGTATTTATGGATGGGGACTAGTTAGCTTGATGGAGCGTAGCGGAAATCCCGCTAATCGGGGCTACGGGGATAGGAATTTTAGCCTTTCGCCATTTGAGCGGCATAGCCGCGTTTCATAAAATCGTAACACGATTTTATTATGTTTATTGATTTTTTCTACAATTTGAAAAATGCCGGGATACCGGTCAGTCCGACTTCGTTTCTGACCTTGCAAAAAGCGCTGAATATGGGGCTGATCAATTCCGTGGATGAGTTCTATACATCCGCACGGGCGATTCTTGTTAAAAGCGAGCGCTATTTTGATAGCTATGATCAGGTTTTTGCTCATCGTTTTGAAGGGGCTGAATTGCCCGAACATGAAGGGATTGAACTCGATGAAATTGCCAGGGCCATGCTGGATGAGTGGCTTAAAGATCCCAGGAAGTTTGCCAACGCCCTTGACATGGATGAATCGGAGCTAAGCCAACTGACGCCCGAAGAGTTGATCGAATACTTTAAAGCACGTCTGGAAGATCAGAGAGGACGTCACGTCGGGGGGGCAACATGGATCGGTACCGGCGGGACTTCTCCGGTGGGGCATTCCGGGCATCATCCGAACGGAATGCGCGTGGGGGGCGTGTCCCGTAATAAGTCGGCCGTTAAAGTCGCCCTGGAAAGAAGGTATAAGGATTATTCCCGGAGGGGTCC
>NZ_JAZFTO010000077.1:0-2593 GCF_036446775.1 Candidatus Desulfatibia sp. | reverse complement strand
TGGGATTGCACATAAATTGGACATCAGGTCGGTCTAGGTTATAAGGTTCCGGGTTCCCGGTTCAGGCCTCCGGCTCGTAGAGGCACGATCCTACGCCTCGGAGAGGTTAAGCGCTTCGCGCTTTTTTCCTTAACCATTGATTCCATAGGTGTAATACAACGAGGCGGCCGGCCTCTGAACCTTTGAACGTTGAACTTTTGAACCCAATTTTTTGATTCATGTTATGAAAGCAGAAAACATCATGAAAAGAAGAGACTTTCTCAAAACCTTATCCACAAGCATTATTGCCGGAGGAATCGTTCCGGCCAAGGTTCTGGCGGAGATTGCAAGAAAACCTCCCGACGCCGCCTTAAAAAAATACGACAACCACATTAAAGACTACCTGCAAAAGATGCAGGATTTTGACACACCTCGCGCAGAGGACGTCTGTCTGGATCGAAGCGACTTTCTGTTGCTGAAATCTTCGACAATGCGTTTCAAACGACTCCAGCGTACTGTAGGTTATGGTCATTTTCATTTATTGAGCTTTGACGGTGCCGTCAAAATTGCCCGTAACTATTCCAGGGTGGGCGCTTTTTCAAGCAAAGAGTTCGATTTTTTGGAGAAGATATTCTATGGAGATCCTGTTGTGTACGGTTTTTTTGGCGAAAAACCAGTTAAAACCCTCACTGACCGCATTAAAAAGCGCGCAGTGGTCAAAATCCCACACACCGGTAATTATCTCTACAAGGGAGTGCCCTTGGAGACTTACACGAAAATCAAGCGTGATATCGGTGATCAGGTAATCCTGACTTCAGGGGTACGCAGTGTCATCAAACAGTTTCTGCTGTTTTTGAACAAAGCGTACCGTAACGCCGGCAACCTTTCTTTGGCTTCGCGCTCACTCGCTCCGCCCGGCTATTCTTATCACGGCGTCAGCGACTTTGACGTGGGCCAGGTTGGATTCGGCGGCGCCAACTTCACCGGGCGTTTTATAAATACAAAGGTATACAAAAAATTAAAAGAACTTGGCTATCTCCGGCTTCGATATCCCCGGGCAAATTTGCTGGGAGTGCGTTTCGAGCCTTGGCATATTAAAGTTTGATGGCGTCGCAAAAAGTCGAATTCATCCGGTGTTTGGTGTTCAGTATTTTGTGTTTTGTTGGAGCCAGTGCTCGAGACGGCGCAGACCTTCTTCCGTGGATATGCGGGGAGTATATCCCAAGTCTCTTTTGGCGGCGCTGATGTCAAACCAGTGGGCGGTTGCCAGCTCATCGGCGAGAAAACGCGTCATTTGCGGTTCACCTTTTAAATAGAATATTTTATAAACGCATTCAAGCAGGGCGCCCATCAGCCATGCCATTTTGTGGGGGATTGATCGCCGGACCGGTTCAAGGCCCGCAGCTTTTAAAATGCCATTGATTATGACCCAGACAGGCATTGGTTCGTCCTGGCTGATGAAATAGATTTTGCCGGAGAGCCCGGGATTTATTTCCAGACGGTCTGCCGCCGCTACATGGGCTTCAGCAGCATTGTCGATGAAGATGGTATCCACAAGATTCCTGCCGTTTCCGACCCTTACCAGACGTTTTGCCCGTTTAATAATCCTGGGAACAAGATGATTGTCCCGCGGACCCCATATTAAATGGGGACGTAAAATAATCGTCAACAAACCCTTGCCGGCGGCATCTACAACCAGCTGTTCAGCAAGCGCCTTGGTCTTGGGATAATGAGCGTGAAACCCGGCCGGATAAGGGGCCGATTCATCGACACCTTCCATATCGGTGCCGTTGAAAATAACGCTGGGCGAGCTGGTATAAACCAGTCTGGTAACCCTGTGCTTGAAACAGGCTGAAATGACGTTGCCGGTGCCGGTGACATTGGTTTGATAATATTCGGAATAGTCCCCCCAAATACCTGGTTTGGCAGCCACGTGAAAAACAAGATCCATGCCTTTGGCGGCCTGCTCAACGGCATTTTGGTCGCCGATGTCCCCCTGGATTTGCTCAACACCTAAAGCTTCGAGCTCAGCATAAACGCTGCGGGAAAAGCTGCGGACGGCATCCCCTCGTTGCTGAAGCAGGCGGACGATTGCGCCCCCGAGAAAACCGCCTCCGCCGGTGACCAGCGCTTTGATGGGTTTCTTAACTTTTAACGGATCATGGTTATTCATCTGTTACCTTCGTTTGAAGAGCGCTGCGCTTGAAACGACCATCTACTGAGATCTCGTTTCTTTCACTTTGTTTTTTTTGTAATAATTCAGCCACCAAGACACCAAGCCTCTAAGATTATAATACTAATTTAAATTGTCCGATTGGTTTTGTTGGTTTAATTAGTTTGATTTGTTAACCAACCAACCAATGGAACCAATTTAACCAATAAAACTGAATCATTAAGCTTTATAATCCATACTCTTTCTTTGTGCCTTGGTGCCTTAGTGGCTGACTGTTACGTTTTTTTTAGTTGTTTTTTGGCCCAGACAGCCAGTTTTTCGCGAAAGATCTTTGAGTTATGGCGGATGTCTACCGGGAACGACTTGTGAAACAATATGGTTTCGATGTTTTTTGTCAGCTCGTGCTGCCGGGCGAGCTCAACAAGGGCTTTTTTGAGCTCT
>NZ_JAZFTO010000076.1:0-15645 GCF_036446775.1 Candidatus Desulfatibia sp. | reverse complement strand
CTCATGTTGGCCCTGTTCAAGATAGGCAATCGCCAGGTTGTTGTGGGCCACCGCAAAACCGGGCTCGAGTTCAAGGACCTTCAGGTTAGCTTCGATGCTCTCGTCAATCAATCCTTTCATAAGATAGGCGTTGGCCAGGGTGGCATACGCTTGCAGAAAGTTGGCGTTAAAAGCGATGGCCTTCCTAAGAGCCCGGATTGCTTCATCAACTTCTCCTTTTTGTAAATGTACAAATCCTATGTTGCCCCAACCTTCGGCAAAGCCGGCCCGGGCCTTGATCGCCTGCTGGTTGTATGCCATGCATCCGTCAAGATCCCCCCGCTGCAGGCAAAGCCCTCCTAACTGGACATACGCTTCAGCCAGGTTCGGACTGCAATAAATGGCTTCCTTAAGCTCTTTTTCAGCCTCATCATACTGTTTCAGCCCCAGCAGGCCCACAGCAAGATTATAATGCGATGTTCCGCATTCCGGGTTGGCGGCGATGTTGGCTCTTTGATGAGCGATATATTCATTCACATTTTTTGCTTTTGTCATCATAACATCCTTTAATAGCTGCTTTTAATGCAGCGATGCCGCCGTTTCAGTAAACCCTATCGTTGCATGAATAATTGTAAAACAGTTTTTTGCCCTGAATCTTTTGATAAGTCAATCTTTTTCCCCGGCATATATCTTTTTGCTTGACATAAGATTTCATTTCCTTTTACTTTTTCTTTATCAGTTAAGGTTTATGGTTTCGTAAAAAGTAAAATGTTTAACTTTCTGCGTAAAGGGGGTCGTTATGATCAAAGGATGCTTCACAGCCATTGTTACACCGTTTAAAAAAGGTGCCGTAGATTATGAGGGCCTTGGCAAGCTCTCGGAATTCCAGATTAAAAACGGAATCGCCGGCATCTTGGCCGTGGGAACCACCGGTGAAAGCCCGGTTCTGTCATGGGACGAACACAACAAGGTGATTGAAAGCGTTGCCGGAAAAACCAGCGGCAAATGTATGTGCATTGCCGGAGCCGGCAGCAATAACACCAAAGAATCTCTGGCAGGGGCCAAGCATGCGGTTGAAGTTGGCGCCGATGCTGTTTTGCTGGTTGATCCTTATTACAACGGCCCCAGTTCCCTTGAAATTCGTAGAGAATATGTCGGACCGGTTGCCACCGCATGCCCTGACATGGAAATCATCCCTTATGTGATTCCCGGCCGAACCGGCGCGCAGCTGCTGCCCGAAGACCTGGCCCTCCTGGCCAAAGAATTCGATAATGTCAACACCGTGAAAGAGGCCACGGCGAACCGCGACAATATGAAAAGAACCCGCGAATGCTGCGGGGCGGACTTTACAATCTTGTCCGGCGATGACGGCATGACCCTTGAAATGATGACAAATTCCCAGATCAAAGCAGCCGGGGTTATATCTGTGGCTTCCAACGTTGTCCCCGGAGCCGTAACTGAAATGGTACAGCTGCTTGAACAGGGTGACCTGGAAAAAGCCAAAAGCCTGGAGGAGGCCCTCGCACCCCTGTTTGGTTTAGTCACGGTTAGTACCATGGAGAAGACACCTTTTGGCGAAGTGGTCTGCCGGGCCCGCAACCCCTTGGGCATAAAAACCCTGATGTCTGTTTTGGGTATGCCTTCCGGAGGGTGCCGCCAACCACTGGGGAAAATGACCCAAAAAGGTCTCGACAAAGTCCTGGAAGCAACTCGCAAGGTACAAGTCAATAATCCGGAATTGCTGCAGCCGATAGCCGACTTTTTCAACGTCGATATTGATGAGCGTTTAGAAAATCCGTCAAGCTGTCAAGGGCTCGTTTATGAGGAATACTAAGTCCGCCCCGGTGTTTTTTTATAGCGGTTTCCATAAATATGTTCCGATTGATTCGCTTCGGGGTAATGTCCGTTGTCCGTATTATAGGATAGAAACTGCTGCAAATTCAAGCATATATGAAAGCGCCGTCGTTGAAACCTATGCTTGATCTAAGCATTTAAAAATGCGAATACAACAGACCGCGGACAATGGACTACGGACACAGGTCGTTTTTGTAATGTTCGTTTTTACGCGCTTTTATTTGTGAGTTCTTGCCGATTTAAACAAAATTATCCGGCGGCGGAAACGGAATGTGTTTGTGAGAACCGCTATAAAACCAAAAAAACCTCCTTGCCCATGGGCAGGGAGGTTTTTGGGCAGTTACAACAGCAAGAGCTACTTTTTAAGCGTGGCCGCACCATCTTTCAATTTAAAACCACCGTCTTTATACAGCACCGATTTCAACCATTTTAAGCCGAATTCCAACAGTGCAGTTTCGTCGGTTTTGATCTTTGCAACCGTCTCGGGGTCAACCTCGTAGCGGTCCAAGAAAGAACTTTCAAAAACAAATCGCCGGAATTGATCAATATTGTAACTGGCTAAGAAAAACATCTTTTTGCTCTCTTCGATGAGCTTGAGGTTCGGTGGAAAAGATCGTTTGCGCACCACAAGATCGGTCCACCCGGCATTGATCTCATCATGGATATCAACCCCTTGATCCTGGCGCCATTCCGACACTCTCCATTCCTGGTCTTCTTCAAATCCCAGGCAGTGCGGTTCGTTCACAAAAAAATAGAACTCCTCGTCGCCGGCCTCAGCCTTGTGGCTTAGCGAAGCCACCCCGATAGGATAATAACGGCACGTTGTAGGTCGGTCCTCGTAGACGATGCACCCGTCTTTTCGTACAAAAGGGCACGATTTTTGATCGTCATCCAGCATCCTCAGGGTGACCATCGGCAGGTCGGTTTTTTCAAGCAACCGGGGTACCGTGTATAAGCGCAGGAATTCTTCGGATGCAAACTGCAAACGCCCCTTGAGGCGGATAATGTCGTAAGGTGTCAATACTATATTAATGTCCCGGCAGCATTTGGTGTAACACGTTACCTCTTTATGGCATTTAAACCTGAATTTGCTGTCGGGTCCAAACCTGACGGGCGCCACGTGCGCCATTCGGTCGGTTGTCGTCATTGTATCTATTTCCTTTCATTGTTATTAAAAAATAGAGCCCGGACTTCTCACATGCTCTCTGCATACTAATGCTTTTGGCAAGAAATGCGGGTTAGGGCTCTTCTTACTCAAACCCAAAAACGTTGTCAATATAAGTCTTGATTTTGCCTGTGTAAATACTGTATCAGCATAAGGATATCTTTTTATAACGGATCTATAACCCCATATTGGTGCTGGCTTGTCCAGGTTAGGAACAATTCAATGTCAAAATTGACTTGCTCGGAATTTAAGAGCGGGCGTCGTTTTGTGGGGCGCCTTCCACACGGTCAGGATTTGATCAAATCGATTGAGACTTTCTGCGGGGAAACCGCCGTTTCAATGGCAACGTTTTCGGCAATCGGTGCGGTTACTTCCGTTACCTTAGGAGCCTATGATCAAAAACAACAAGTTTATGTCACTTATGCAAAAGAAGCCCCCTTAGAAATCGTAAACTGCACGGGCAATATTTCTTTAAAAGACGGCCTCCCCGTGGTACACGCCCACATTCTTTTGGCCGACATGCACGGAAAAACCATTGGCGGACACCTTTTTTCCGAAACCATCATTTATGCCGGAGAAATCGACCTTTTGGAGCTGGCCGGCAAACCTTTGGAAAGGGCGTACGACACGACCACGGGACTCATGCTGTGGAAGGGGTTGAGTTGAGCCAAGCGGACAGACCGGGCTGTTTGCCCGCCTTTGTTTCAAAAATGGAAAAAGCCGGCATTCATCCGGTTGTTATTGACTCTTTTGCGTACTATTACGCACAAATTCTTGCCGGAGAAACCGGCCTGATCTCTCGCCGGGACATTGAACCAGTAGCTTCAGGCGAGGTGCAAGATGCAAGTCATATCAAGCAATATGCCGCGGCCGGCAAACAGGCCTTAAAGCATGCCGTCATGATAAAACTCAACGGCGGCCTCGGTACGAGCATGGGGCTTACCGGAGCCAAGTCTCTGCTGGAGGTAAAAAACAGCGTAACATTTCTTGAAATAATGCTCCAGCAGGCCGCACGGCACGACGTAAAGCTGGCCCTGATGAACAGTTTCAGCACCCACCAGGACACCTTGTCCGCCCTGGACAGGATGAAACCTTTTGCCCCACCCTTGTTGTTTATGCAAAACAAGTTCCCCAAGGTTGTGCAGCCAGACTTTTCTCCTGCGACCTGGCCCCGGGATCCGACCCTGGAGTGGAATCCTCCGGGACATGGCGATATTTATGCCGCCATATATACATCCGGAACGTTAAAACGCCTTATTAACCAGGGGATAATCTATGCCTTTATTTCCAACTCGGACAACCTGGGTGCTACCATGGACACAGCGCTCTTGGGCTATTTTAGCCAAAACCAACCACCCTTTATGATGGAGGTCGCCAGGCGTACGCCGGCGGATGTTAAAGGCGGACATATTGCCAGGCATAGGGACGGGCGCCTGATCCTGCGAGAAGCGGCCCAGTGCCCACAAGATGAGCTCGATGCTTTCCAAGACATAAAGCTATATGGCTTTTTCAACACCAACAACATCTGGATAAACCTTCAAGCACTTGCCAAGCTTATCGAAAAACATGGTGCCGTCAAACTTCCCCTGATAAGAAACCCTAAAACCCTCGACCCCAGAGACAAAACCAGCCCCAAGGTGTATCAGGTCGAAACTGCCATGGGTGCCGCCATATCGCTTTTTGAGGGTGCCACCGTAATTCAAGTTCCGACCTCCCGTTTCTTTCCTGTAAAAAAATGCAGCGATCTTTTGGCGATTCGGTCGGACCGCTTTGTCTTCTCAAAAGACAAGCTGCTGACAATGAATCCTGCGGTTGGTTCTCGGAGGATAAAAATAGACCTAGACCCGCGATATTACGGGAAAATCGACCTTTTTAATCAACGATTCAGCCAACACATTCCATCGCTGGTCAAGTGTGATGCGCTTAAAATCCAAGGAGACGTACGCTTTGAAAGCAATGTAAGCATCAAGGGGCGGGTTGTTATCAAAAACAATAGCTCAAAACAGGTGGTTGTCAGAGAAGGGACGATTATAGACGAAAATGTGGCCTTTAATTAGTGTTGACGATTATCCTCTTCTATATATTGCATAATACTTCAACACTCTCTTAACAAACGCTTCCGTCTCTTTGATGGGCGGAATGCCTTGATAGCGCTCAACGACGCTGGGGCCGGCATTATAAGCGGCCAGGGCCAACGGCAACTCTCCGTTAAAACGCTTAATAAGCTGTTTTAAATACCGCGCGCCTCCCATTATATTTTCCCGTGGATCAAAAGGGTTTTTTATTTTTAGCTCCTTGATATTGGCGGGCATAATTTGCATCAATCCTTTAGCGCCGGCACGCGAAACCGCCTCGGAGTTGAAGTTCGATTCGGTTTTGATCAGCGCTTTGAGCAGGGAAAAGGAAACCCCCTGTCTTTTGGATGCTCCCGTTATCAAGTGATCGTATTGATTGGTGGTGTAACTCAACGGTCCGGCAGATCTTTCCTTAATATAGACGGTATATTGGGCTGAGGTGGGAACGTTGGTGAAATGAAGCACCCCCTGACTATCGATGTAGGAGTATATGTCCGCACAGAGAGGTATAACCGCTAAAAACAGAACAAAAAGCGCGGATAAAACTAGAACTTTAACTGGTGCCCTGGTAAACATCTGGTCCATTGTATACTTCTATAGCTTCATTGGACGGTTTTCTCAAGTTTCTTTTTTTTATCTTTGGCCTTCATTGCGGCGGTTAAATCTTGTTTGATTTGTGGCTGAAGTTTCATTTTGCTCCTTCAGATATAGATTTTAATTGTTCGCATACTAAACGATCCGTGGGAAACGCCATTTCTGCAGGGAAGGCGCCACATCCCCCGGTAAGAACCTTGTCGTTTTACCAGAAGTAATTCGTGGTTTTTAAGCAAAACAACGGCCACTCCAACCATAGGTTTGCGATAATGGACCTGTTGGCACGCCTCACAATCCGAGCGCTTTTGGGGCCCCTTGCTTCCGGCCTGCAAGCGACCGCCACAATACGGGCAGAACTTAAATTCCCCCCGGTGAAGTTTGGCCGCATGGTCCAGACAGTCACCGTAATAGGGACAAAAAAGATTTCTACTTCCATTATTATGAACCGGATGGGGGTTTTTGTCCATACTTCATGTTGGATTTGTCTGAATTTATCGCTAAGGACTGCGATCATGCTGTATGCTGCCCATAAGCCTTAAATAAGGTCTGAATTTATCGCAAATAGGGTGTTTTTTTTGAAGAAATGGGGTGTTCGGCGTATTTGCCTTAGCGCTGCGGGCCGTTATATTAATTGAACAGCAAAAGTCTTTTTCCTGATAAAAGGAGCAGAAACATGTTAGAAAATTCCAATCCGGTTCAAGTCAAAGGTGAAAAAAATGTCTTCTGCCCGCATTACCGTAACTGTCTAGACCATGCGAGCAAAAATCACTGGGAGTATTGGGCGTGTCAGGATTGCCGCCACAGCAAGACAGCGGAAGCTGTTGCCGATGTTCTGTTATCACCGCAAAACGCCGATTTGTACCACTCGCTGTCACCGTCTCTGAGTCGCAAGGTCAGACAATTTTCAATGTAATTGCCGGTGCTTTATCCTGTCCGTTTAAGGCTCGCCTTTTTATAAGGCCGCCTGTCGTAGATATCCAGGTCTCGAGACTTTTGAAAAGAGAGACGTCCTGCACGATGTAGTAATAAACTCTTAAAAGGTTAAGGGCCCTTCCAAGAATTTGGACTGGCCCTTATTTTAGAAACGAACCGTGGAAAACCAAGATAGACCTGCTGATTTTAAGCTTCGAGTGCCTGGCGATCAGCCATATCCATCAGAACTCTTTCTCTGGCCTTGTCGATGCCTAATTCCTTGCGCTTCTTATCAATATGGCCAATCATCTTGTGGGCATGCTTAATGGGATCCGGCTCACAGTCCCACATGCCGCCGTAAATATTTTCCAGTTCATTATACAGATAATCTCTGAACTCGGGCGCGCCGTCTAAGGGCATATGATATCCAAAGACCGTGTAGATGCCGGAGGCCACAAAATACTGGCCGATGGCGATGGCCTTTTCGCTCATCCACTCAGGCGCACTGCCGGCCGCAGGCAGATCACGCAGATCGTTGCCGAGTCCGCCGGCCTTGACCATCTCGGTAGCCGCCAGCAGAATACGGCTGTTGTCCACACAGGAACCCAGATGCAACACCGGCGGAATCCCCACGGTTTCGCACACCTCGGCCAGGCCCGGTCCACAGAAGACCTGGGCGGTTTCAGGCGTCAGCAAGCCGTGCGTCCCGCAGGCGAGGGCACTGCAGCCGGTGGTTAGAATCAGCACGTCGTTCTTGATCAGTTCTTTAATTATCGTAATGTGTCCCTCGTTGTGTTTGGTGCGGGCGTTATTGCAGCCCACCACCCCGGCAACACCCCGGATGCGGCCGTTGATGATATTGTCATTCAGCGTATAATAAGAACCCCGGAACGTTCCACCCAGATGGTACTCAATCGATTCCACACCAAAGCCGGCGATCTGGATGGCCTTGTGTTTGGGGATCATAACTTCGGCTGCACGATTCTTGAAATTGTCGATGGCCATCTTAACGATTCGTTTGGCGTCTTCCAGGGCATGATGCTCGTCAAACTCGATATGCACCACATTGTCTTGTTCCATCTTGGCGATAGGATGGGTGGTAATCAGCTTGGTGTGAAAGCATTTGGCAACATTGGCTAAATTCTGGAATACACACTGAACATCAACCACCATAGCATCACAGGCCCCGGTTATTATTGCCAGCTCCTGCTGCAGAAAGGTGCCGGCCGGTGGAACGCCGTGGCGCTGCAAGAGCTCATTGCCGGTACAGCAGATGCCCCCTAATTGAATCCCCTTGGCGCCTTTGGACAGGGCATACTCTACCATGTCTTGCGATTGGGCGGCGGCTACGATCATTTCGGAAAGCACCGGTTCGTGGCCGTGAATGATAATGTTAACATGGTCTTCCTTCATGATGCCCATATTGGCCTCGGACTGCAGCGGAGACGGCGAGCCGAACATGACATCTTGGAGATCGGTTGCTATCATGGCACCGCCCCAGCCGTCGCACAGGGCCGTGCGGGTGCACTGTTTGACAATGTTTTTGTAATCCTGGTCAACCCCCATGGTGGTGCGGTGCATCGTCTCCACGATTTCACGGTCAATATTGCGGGGAAGCTCCCCCAGTTTTTTCCAGCGCTCGTACAGCGGTGCCGGGGCCCGCTTCGGATAAGCCAGGTTGCCTTCGGGCTTGCCCCATTCAGCCAAAGCCTTTTCAGCCACCTCCAGGACGATTTCATCAAAATCGCGGTCAAGCTCCTCGCCGTCCACTTCAACCGTGGTGTCCACACCAAAGTGAGGCGCGATCTGCAAAAGCTTGCCGGGATCTTTTATTTTATAATCTTCGGTCTCTTTACGTGCCACCGCCAAAAAAACCTCGGCTACACTGCGCCCGTGGTCTGAATGGGCTGCGGTACCCGCTGCCACCATGCGGGCGAAATTGCGAGCCGCAATGGTGTTGGCAGTGGCGCCGCAAAGCCCTTTACGGGTATCCTCGCCCTCAATTCCAGCTTTGGGCAGGGGCAGGCGGCACGGTCCCATGGCACAATTTTTACAGCAGGTGCCCTGGGCTCCTATATTACATGGTTTCATGGTGGCGGCCCGGTCAAAGACGGTCTCAACACCAAGGTCCTGGGCGCGAATGATCATTTCCTGGGTTGCCGGACATATTGATACAGCCGTAGCATCAGCTACTTTTTTGGGCTTGCCGGTTTTGGTTGTTTTTATCTCAGACATACAAAAGCCTCCTTTTTAGGTCTATTTAATGTTGTTTCACTTTTACAAATTGACAGCGAGCAGAAAACCTGCTATTAGTAATTATTACTGTTTTTATTAGCAGGCTTGACCTTTTGTTGTCAAGCCCTTTAATAAAAACAGTAATAATTTTCGAGCTCGTATGTTTTTAAGAAACACAGGAAAGGATCGCCGGGCTTTGGAGAAAAAACAGGTGCGCCGGATGACGCCCCAGCGGAAAACAATTTTAGCGGTTTTGCGCCAGGACAACGCCCACCCCAGCGCTGATGAAATCTATGATTTAGTGCGCAAGCGTCTTCCCAGCGTAAGCCTCGGTACAATCTATAGAAATCTGGAGCTCCTTTCCGGGTCGGGTGAAATTCAAAAACTGGCGATCGGCGGCACCATAAAGCGTTACGACTGGAACCCGAAGAAGCATTACCATATTCGCTGCCTGCGTTGTGGGCGCGTGGACGATGCGCCGATAGCGCCGTTAAAACAACTTGAAAATGAGCTTTACGGTGCCACTATTTATACAATCATCGGACACACGCTCGAGTTTGAGGGGCTTTGTCCGGCATGTTCAAAGCAAGCCGAGCCTGTCTGACCAACCCGAACTTCTCGTATCGAGACCTTTGAAAAATTGAACATTTTTCAAAGGTCTCAGATTGAAAACCTTAAGCATAACCGCGCGTAGTCACATTTCGGACAACTTTTAAAAGGTTTCACATTAACGACCAAATTTCTATCCGGTGTCCTTCGGGATCAAACAAATAAAACACCTGCGCTCCCCAAGCATGTTCTTTGATCGAGCCCGGAGCCAAACCCTTATTGCACAATAACTCCCGGGCCTTATGGATATCGTCCGTTTGAAAGGAGAGCGTAATGCCTGCACCTTTGTTGCTGTTAATAGTTGCTTTGCTTTCGTCGGCAACGCTTAAACAGGCCCTGTCGTTCACCTTGAATTCCACAAACCATTCGGTTTCAAAGCTTATTGGCAATTTTAACTCGTCTTTATAGAAAGCTACTGTCTGGCGCCACTTTTTACAATAAAGTATCGTGTTAAAGGTTCTTATAGCTAGTTTTTGTGTCATAAATTAAAACATTATACTTGAAAATGTCGCTCTGTCATTTGCGTTTGCCTTGCAAATTAGTTGGCGCCCATCCATAAAGACATTTGCGCACTGCGTAGTTTCCAATTCATATGCGATTCACAACGGCACAGGAAATTGTCCCTAATTTATCTTTCGAGCCTTTTTTCGTCTTTAAATCCGCCGCATATGCTTCGGGAAACGTCTCTTTTATTGCTTTGGCAATTCCGGCGCCCATGGCACATTGACAGTTGCAACCATGGATGATTACATCAAACTCCTTTTGCAAAGCCAGCTTTATCAGGTCGCCTTTTACAACCTTCATTTACCCCCCCCTGTGATAAACAGCTCCATGAGCCGCACCCGGTGGCCCTACCCGAGGAATGCCGCTGCCTTTAGTTCTTCCTCAAACAGCTTTATGTTCGCTTCAAGCATGCTTCCTTGCATCAAATCATTCATGGCCTGTAGATAGTGTTCTTGTTTGACGTTGGGTATCAGCTCGTGTTTGTCGATATGCGCCAACACAATGACGTTCTGCATGCGAGCGTCTTGGAGGTCGTCTTTAAACACTTTTATCTCCCTGATGCCGCCTTTTTCACACTGGCGGGCGATGGTCTCTTCGCTGACCTGTTCCTTGCGGTTGAGGCGCACATCCAGCGGCTGCCAGACCGTATCGTAATAGATGAGGATGCCGCCGTCTTTCAGTGCTGTCTGCACTCCCCGGAGGGCTTCGTGGCGCTCGAGAGCGACAACCAAATCGGCTTCTTGCTCTAAAATTAGCGGAGAATATACCCTTTCACCGAATCTCAGGTGGGAAACCACGATCCCGCCCCTTTGGGCCAGGCCGTGGGTATCGACCGCTTTAACTCTCAGGCCGGCATGGTCTGCGCCCCTTAGCAGTATTTCGCTTAGAAGGCCGATCCCCTGGCCCCCAACCCCCGTTAAATATATGTTGAATGCCTTCATGGCTCACCTCTTTTAGTTTCCATTCGGCCAAGACCTTTTTTCACTATTGCAAAATTGTTTGGCTAAACCGCCTCGGGTTTGGTTATCGCCTCAGACGGACAGGTCTGGAGGCAGGACCCGTCGCCGATACACAGGTCCGGGTTGATGACGATGCTGCCGTTGTCCGTCCTGGTAAATGTGGGACAGCCGAACCTTTCGATACACTCGTAAATTCGTTGACATTTTTCCTGGTCGATATCAACCCGGCGGGCCTGGTGCCCGGGTTTGCGGCGCTGCTCCCGGGTGAACTTGAGCATGCACGGATGCCTGGCGATGACGACACTGAACTCGTCGATCTCCATAGCCTCTTTTACCATTGCAGCCAGTTGGGACTGTTGATAGGTGTCGATCTCCCAGACGTGCTTGATCCCCAGCCCTTCCAGGGTCTGGCGCAGCGGGATTTTGTCTGCCGCTTCGTTAAAATTTCTTCCCGAGGCGGCATGGTCCTGATGGCCCGTCATGGCGGTGGTGCCGTTTTCCATCAATATCAAGGTGATCCTGTGTTTGTTGAACAGGGCGTTGATAATCCCGGGCAGGCCGGCATGGAAAAAGGTAGCGTCCCCCAGAAAAACGACCACCCTGCGGGTGTCATTAAACAAGGACATCCCGGAACCGATAGCGGTCGAAGCTCCCATGCACATCATTAATTCTCCGACTTGATAGGGCGGCAGATACCCGAGGGTGTGACAGCCGATGTCCGCAACCGTAATGTCTGTATTTTTGAGCGCCTTTTTGATGGCGTGAAACGCACTGCGGTGCCCGCACCCCGGACACATCTGCGCCGGTCGTGCGGGCACATCGGAAATCGCTACACTATGAACCTTCCTGTCCGGCAGCATGTCGGGCCAGGTTTTTTTAAGAACCTCGTACACCTTGTCCGGCGTGTACTCGCCGATCCAGTCTTCTGTATCGATCTTGCCGATTATTTTGGAGGCAAGTTGCCGATCATAAGCCAGCAGCTTGATCTCTTTTTCAACGACATTGTCGAGTTCTTCTAAAACCTTTACTTCTGCATGCGTCTCGAGAAACTCTTTGATTAAGTTGCCGGGGATCGGATAGACCACCCCCAGCTTTAAAACATCAGGCTTAACATCTGCTCTTTCAAGAACGTCCATCAGAGAAAGAAACGGCAGGCCCATGGTTATGATGCCGCGGTTTTTGTTGCCGTGATCAACGACCTGATTAAGCGGCGACCGGTTGGCGTAGTCTTTTACCTCATCAAGGCGCCGCAGGGCTCGGCGCTTCATGGGAAAAACATCCGCGGCCATGGGGATATAGGGGCCGTTTTGAGCGTCAAACCGCGGCGTTTTATCCAAAGCTCGTGGTACCCAGCCCTCAAACTCGACCTTTTCTTTGGCATGACAGACATGCGTGGTCAGCCGTAAAATGATTGGCATACCCTTTTCTCTGGAAAGCTTCGCCGCCTCTTTGTAGAATGCATATACTTCTTGCGGTGAGGCCGGCTCCAAAACCGGCGTGTAGCTTAAGCAGGCATAGTGCCGGTTGTCCTGCTCGTTCTGGGAAGAGTTGGCCCCCGGATCATCGCCCAGAACCACAATCATGCCGCCGATGATGTTCATGTGGTTAAGCTGGACAAAGGTATCGGAAGCAACATTCAGCCCCACGCTTTTGAAGAATACGGTCGACAAATGCCCGTTGACGGCGGCACCATAGGCCACTTCCGTGGCCACTTTTTCGTTGGTTGAAAATTCAAAATAAAACGGCCGTTTTTCCTGGGGGATGGCCCTGATGGCCTCGGCGATTTCCGGGGTCGGCGAGCCGGGGTAAGAGGTAATAACCCGCGTATATGACTCGATCATGGCCCGCACCAGAGCCGTGTTGCCCATAACGATTTCTGAAAAAGGTTCCTTTTTCAGCAATAGCTCTCCAAGAGTTTTCATGATGGCACCCCTTTGCCAGATTAGCTTTGCGGTCTTGATGCCGATACCCGGCACTTGGCAGAAGGTATTGTTAAGCATTTTTGGTTGTTAAAAAAGTTTGTTTCTCTAGGAACCTAAAATAGTTTTAGTTGCGCCGGCCCTTTCTTTTTTTGTGTCTTTTGGACCGGTTTTTCGTGTTTTCTGAGGCGCTTTTCGATTTCAGCAACAAACGGAGAAATCGTCCTTTTTTCGGTTTTGCCGTAAATCCTTCGTTTGGCGGCACAGGTCAGATACAATTGCTCTTTGGCGCGGGTCATGGCAACATAAAAAAGCCGTTTTTCCTCTTCGAGGTCTACCCGCCCGGTTCCGGGTTGCCGCAGCGGAACAAAACCCTCTTCGCAACCGGCAATAAACACAACCGGGAATTCAAGACCCTTGGCGGCATGCATAGTCATCAGCACCACTTTTTCGACCCGGTGTGCATAAAAATCGGTGTCGGTCTGCAGGGCGGTCACGGCCAAAAATTCTGCTTCATCCTCGCATGTTTGCGCAATTTCTATCAGATGCTTCAATGCTTCAAGTTTCTCTGCCCCCTTAGGCAGAACTTCTGTCGGTCTGGTTTCTTGAGCAAGAAACAACAGCTTTTTCTCAAGCGACATTCCCTCGGTCTGCTTTTTGATGGCCTCGAGAGAGTCTAAAAAACCATTTAGCCGTATTTGGCGGGCCGTGCTCAGGCCTTGCGCGGGAAGCCGGCGGGCGTTGAACAGAGCCTCGACCGTTGTATAGCTGTGTTGATAACTCCACTGTTTAAAAATTTCCATGCTCTGTTTGCTGACACCGGACCCTTTTGGTTTGGCGATCCGTTCAAGGTCGGCCAAATTGCCCGACCCTTCAATAATTTTTAATAATGAAATCCATTCTGCCGCGCAGCTTTTTATTAAAATATTATCCCTGTTTACAGCCTGATAAGGTATGCCTGCCTTTTCAAACACTTCTGAAAAAATGCTCCCCTGGGCTGCTGTGCGGAACAACACCGCAAAATCGGAAAAACTTCTCATAACTGTCTGGTGCTGCTCGGTAACATGGCCGAAATAAAGAGAGTGAAACCCTATTCCGCCGACGGATTGTTCGATGATTTTGCCGACTGCCACGGCTTCAGCTCTTTCTGAAGCAGTTTCAACAATATTTATATGTTTGGCTCCTTCGCCCTGAGAATATATCCGGGACGCGGACGAAGCGTTTTTCCGGGCGGTTACAACTTGATATGATGCATCTAAGATTGTCTGGGACGATCTGTAATTTTGGAGTAATTTAATAACCGCGGCATCCGGATAGTCCGCTATAAATTTTTTAAAATGCTTGATATCCGAGCCTCTAAACCCGTAAATTGACTGGTCTGGATCTCCGATTACAAAAATATTTTGGCCGGCCTCGGCCGGTGGAGCCAGGGCTGTGACAATACAGTATTGGCCGTAGTTTAGGTCTTGATACTCATCCACGAAGATAAACCTGAAAAGGGCCTGATATTTTTTTATAAATGGTTGATTGTTCCGAAAAAGTTTTACGGTTTTGAATATCAAATCCTCATAATCGCAAAGCCTTTGGATCGACAACAGTTTCTGATAGGTTTTGTATACAGCCGAAAGAATCTGTTTTTCCAAACCGGCAACAACGCCAAGATCCTCTTGGGGTTCGATGATTAGTTGTTTGGCCGTTATAATACCGTCGAGCAGTCTTTGGGGTTTTACGGCAACACGCATGCCGGTCCTCTCGACATATTTGATCGCATCTAAAAGTATGCTTTTGCGGTCATGGTCATCAATAATCATGTATGGCTTTTTGTAATGTTCTTTTAATAGTTTAAAACACAAACTGTGGAAGGTACCAATAAAAGGAAGTGGTTTTAAATCTCCCGTCAATTGCGCGAGCCGGTGCCGCATTTCCTTGGCCGCCTTATTGGTAAAGGTGACCGCTAAAATATTTTGCGGCAAAACTCCCTTTATCAACATCAAATACGCAATCCTTTGAGTAAGGGTGAGGGTTTTGCCGGTACCGGGGCCGGCGACGATCATCAACGGGCCTTCTTGATGTTCAACCGCTTGGCGTTGCTCGGGATTCAAGTCGGACAGACCGGTTGTGTCTGTTTTGCCTTTTATGTCCGGGCGCGAAATATGTTTTTGTGGTTTGTTGATTTTCTCGCCGATCACCTTTTTGGTTTTCCGCCGGGCCTTTTTGAGTGTGGATTTTTTAGGGGCGCTGGTTCTTTTCGGAGTCGTTGAATCTTTGTCCGGAACAGCAAAAAGTGTTTTTTGACCTAATAATTTTTCGCGTTCGTGTGAACCAAAAACTTTTATCCTTCCAAATTCTCCGTCGTACCCGGGCAACACCTCCACCTCGTTGCGGCGCATCCTTGCGATTGCCTCTCCCAGCAAAGGCATGCCGGCCGTTTCAATGGTTTTAATTTTTAGTGTATTTAAAATGCTAATTTCGGGGCCCAGCTTCTCCAGCAGCGCCTTATAATTACCCATAACTTTTTTACTTCCCGGGCCGACCTTTAAAATTTCCGACAAGATTTCTACAAGGGGAATAATACTATAAAAAGGGTGATGCCTTGCAGGCTTAATGCCCTCCGGGCGGTCCGCCAATTCCTCGACACGATACAAAACCCCCAGGGTTAGGGGTTTGTCGCAAACCGGACAAATACCATTTACTTTTCTTGTTTTTCCCGGCCACAATCTAATATCGCATTTGCGGTGCCCGTCTAAATGATATTTACCCTCTTGCGGATAAAATTCATACGTCCCCATAAAATGATCCGCATCGCCCGTCTTTAAAGCGGATTTTATAGCTGAATAAGA
>NZ_JAZFTO010000075.1:0-3116 GCF_036446775.1 Candidatus Desulfatibia sp. | reverse complement strand
TAGAGGGAATTCATGCGTATTGGCAATAAACAATTGGATTTTATTTTTATATTTCTATTAATTGCGATTATAGTTGGTTTGCCTTACGGCATATGGACCTACGATCGTCAGGTGTGGCAAAATAAAATCGAACCGGGCGTGAAAGAATTTACTCTTACCGGTCATACCCAAAAAGGCTGGTTGCTGGGTGAGGTGCAGGCCTTTGAGGTTGTTTCCCTGGGGCTGTCACATGGACCTGCTGAAAAACCGGTGATAGAGGTGCGCCAAGGTGACCGGGTGGTGTTAAGACTTAAAAGCAGCGACGTGGTTCACGGCTTCAGCCTTAAAGATTTCGGTATTATTATTACCGACGGCATTCAGCCGGGAAAGGTTGTCCTGGTTTCCTTTACAGCCGACAAGGTCGGTACTTTTACCTTTGCCTGTAATGCCATATGCGGCGATAACCATGAAAACATGCAGGGTACCCTGGTGGTCAAAGCATAATATGTTTCGGAAAAAACATGTGTTATCAATCGGTTTCATTTTAGTTCTGGGAGCGTTAGCTGTTTTTTCTTTCAAGCAGACTGGTCCTGCCCAGGCACGGCTGGAATCATCCCGGGACCGAACCATCCATGGTCGTGTTATTTCTAAATATGGTCCGGTAGAAAATGCCAGAGTCAGGGTGGCTGGAACAGAAACATATGCCCTCACCGACAAACAGGGAAGATTTGAGCTCCCTACCGGACAGTTCACAGGAGAAAAGTTGTGGGTCACGGCCGGTAAAGAAGGCTGGTTCAATAATGCACTGGCCGCAAATCCTTCCGGCCCTATGAAAGATATCTTTTTATACCCGATTTATCTGAATGATCACCCTCAATATCGTTTTATTTCACCGAAAACGTGTGCCCGCTGCCATGTCAAATTAACGCGCTACTGGGATCAGTCCAAAATGGCCCATACAACATCAAATCCCAAGGTGCTGGATATGTATTATGGAACGGATGCGCTCAAGCGTAAAAATGTCGCTCCGGGATACAAGCTGGATAATCCGGACAGCGGGGGGAACTGCGTCACTTGCCACGCACCGTCGGTCGCAGCTTCCAGTCCCCAGATTAAAGATTTGAAAACAGCACTCTGGTCTGCCCGCACAGAATGGGACGGCATCAGCTGTGATTTTTGCCACAAAATCAGAAAAGTGCTTGCAGATAAGACCAGGCCAAGCGGCAGGGCTCCGATTCTGGAAAGGCAGACGCCCGTCAAAGGGTCGTCGATTCTGGTCTTCGGTCCTTATGATGATGTGGTGGTTCCTCCCATGGCCGCATCATATAGCCCTGTTATGGATCAGGGGCTGTTTTGTTCCGTCTGTCATAGTCATTCAAAGAAGTTGGCAAACAGCAAGACTTGGGACCCCGGCAAGGTATACACGGCTTCAGAATGGAAGGGATTCGGGTTGCAGGACAACACTTACCTCCCCATTCAGAGCACTTATCAGGAGTGGAAACAGTGGCAGGATCAATTGCCGCCGGACGACGCCAACAAAGGTAAAAAATGCCAGGACTGCCATATGAGCTGGCGTAAAAAGATGCTGCCGTATGATAATTATGTTGTAGACGGACAGGCCCGGGAGATGTGGGGCACCTACCGGTCGCCCAAAAACATCCGCCCCCATCATTTTGACGGTGGTACCGAGATTCAGCTCAAAACCGCGCTGTCAATGGAAATAGAAGGGAAGATAACCGGTAACAGGTTGAACATCAATGTCTTCATCACAAATACCAATGGCGGCCACTGGGTACCTACCGGAGAAACCATGCGCAGTGTGATGTTATTGCTAAAGGCTGTGGATTCAAACCAAAAGCCTTTGAAAATGATAAAAGGGAGTGTGCTCCCCAAATGGGCCGGCACAGGCAAGATTGAAAAGGGCAATTATGCAGGTCGGCCGGGAGCGATGTTTGCCAGAGTCCTTGAGGATGACAACGGCAATCTGAATGTGCCGTTTTGGCGCGCCACAACAATCGCCGCGGATACGCGTGTTAGACCAAAAACAACCGTTACCCTTGAATATGTATTTGCCCTGGATGATCCCGAGGATGAACCGACGGTCGAGGCCAGGCTCATTTATCGGCCGGTTATCAAGACATTGGCAAAAAAGAAGAATTGGGTTGCCGAAGATATATTAATCACCAGCAGCATGTGGTAACCTGAACTTCTCATGAGGAATTCAGGTTAAATCATTCCAATTGGAGGAGACAATTGAAACGATACTTTATAACCATAACCTTATTACTCGCTTTATTGGTCTTGTGTCTGCCGGGCCCGGCGATGGCCGGGGGGATTTCGGGAACAGTAAAAGTGAAGGGCTTACGTTCTCCGGCGAACATTCTTGTATACCTGACCAAGGCACCTCCGGCCTTTGTGGATCTTTCTAAGACTGAGTTTGTCATGGACCAGCGAAACCTGACCTTTATCCCTCATATTTTACCTGTTCCGGTCGGTGCAACGATCCATTTTCCCAATAATGACAAGGTAGATCATAATGTATTTTCACTGTCCCGAACAAAGCCGTTCAATTTGGGCAGCTACACGCCGGGGGAGATAAAAACGGTCCTTTTCGACAAACCTGGTATGGTGGAGGTTCGATGTGACGTGCACGCTGAAATGGCGGCCTACATTATGGTAATGAAAAATCCTTATTTCGCCGTAACGGATGCCAAGGGCAGGTTTGAAATACCGGATGCAAAGTATCTGAAACAGTATGGTTTCAACGGCTTAACGGATATTCCTCCCGAAAAATACTTTATCAAAACAAGACATGAAAAATTAAAAACAAAAAAACAGACCGTGGTTGTTCCGAAAAATGGGACGATTTCAATCCAACTGGAGCTTTCCAGGGGCACCCCGGGCGTATTGTACAAGTAAAGAATCCTGGCCCAGAGGACCAGGCTTTGGTTTGCCCCTGTCTCAAATGCAGTAAATTAAATTCCAAATAACAAATGTCAAATATCAAACAAATAACAATGACCAAAAGGGGAAATCCCAAATAACAAAATACAAATAACAAATAAATTCCAATGACCGAAAAAACAAATAACAAACAAAAGAATAAAAAAAATAGTTTTAGCCCTTGTTTGGAATTT
>NZ_JAZFTO010000074.1:0-9082 GCF_036446775.1 Candidatus Desulfatibia sp. | reverse complement strand
CTCAACCAGAACGCCGTTGGTTGCTTTAGGATGCAGAAAGGCTATATTTTTACCACCGGCCCCTTTTCGCGGCTTCTCATCGATCAGCCTGATGCCCTTTTCCTTTAACTCCGCCAAGGCCGCTTCAAGATTCTCTACCTGAAAGGCAACATGATGTATGCCCTCGCCTTTTTTTTCCAAAAACTTGGCAACAGGTCCGTCCGGTGCCGTGGATTCCAAAAGCTCGACCTCACTTTCTCCCACCGGGAAAAAAGCAGTTGTGACCTTCTGCTCTTCGACGGTCTCGGAGCCTTCAAACTCGAGCCCCAGGGCGTCCGACCACAAGCTTTTACCCTGTTCGATACTATTGACGGCAATACCGAGATGTTCGATCTTTAGTATTTTCATAACAATCTCCTTTCAAACTTGGGTTCAGAGGTTCAGCGTTCCCCGTTCAGGGTTCTGCGTTCTGCGTTCAAAGGAACGCGGATAACACAGATTAAAACGGATCTACACAGATACAGATAAAATAATATAAAATCCGTGAAAATCCGTGTCATCTGTGTTCTACCTAAACTGATTGGTTCCAGGTTCTGCGTTAACCCCTGAACCTCTGAACCTCTGAACCCTTGAACGATTATCTTCTATTTATATTTTTCCATTACCCGCCTGAAACCGGGCATTGCATTTATGATGGTGTCATCATCCACGCAAAAGGCGATCCGGAAGTAACCGGGTCCGCCAAAACCGCTGCCGGGCACAGTTAAGATTAATTCTTCCTGCAAGGCCTGAACGAATTGAACATCATCGGGAACCGGCGTTTTGGGAAAAAGATAAAAAGCACCCGGCGGTTTGATAAATTCATAACCGCAGTCGGCCAGGCCGTCACACAAAAGATCCCGCTTCCTGGTATATGCGGAAATATCAACACTGGCCTCCTGAATGGATACAACCACTCGCTGCATCAGGGCCGGCGCGTTTACAAATCCAAGGATCCTGTTGGCAAGAGTCATAGCGCCTAAAAGATCTGCTTTGAATACCGCCTGGGGGTTAACCGCCAGGAATCCGATACGTTCTCCGGCGATGGAAATACTCTTGGAATATGAAGAAGCAATGATACTCTCTTGATAGCAGTCAAAGATACTCGGAACCTCAAAACCGTCGAAAACGATCTTGCGGTAAGGTTCATCAGATATCAGATATAGCGTTCGATCAAACTCCATACCCTTATCTTGCAAAAGCCTCCCAAGTTCTTTAAGGCTTTGTTGCGAGTAGATCCGGCCGGTGGGATTGTTCGGGGAATTGATGAGCACAACCTTGGTCCTGGATGTAATCGCCGCGGAAACAGCGTCCAAATCCAACCCGAAATCCGGCTTTGTCGGTACGGTTTTTAGTACTCCGCCGTGATTGCCCGCATAAAAACCATATTCAACAAAACCAGGTACCGGGGTAATAATCTCATCACCCGGATCCAGCAGTGCTTTCAGGATAACATTCAGAGCACCGGCCGCACCGCAGGTCATGATAACCTCGTTTGCCGTGACCGGCACCTGCTGCTCTTTGGTAAGATAAGCGGCTACCGCTTTGCAGACATCCGGATATCCGGTATTGGGCATATAGCCGTGCTTGCCCGCTTCCGAAGTCATTGCAGCTTGTCGAAGTGCCGCTTTAAACTCATCCGGTGGTTCCAGATTGGGGTTCCCCAAGCTGAAATCAAAAACGTTTTCATCCCCATGCTTGGCCTTTAGGCGCGCCCCTTCTTCAAACATCTTGCGTATCCAGGAAGATCTGGACAAAATTTCACTGATATGCTTTGCAATAGTCATATTAACAACCGTTCAGGGTTCTGCGTTCTGGGTTCAGGGTTTTGCGTTCTGGGTTCAGGGTTCTCCGTTCTCCGTTCTGGGTTCTGCGTTAACCCCAGAACCTCTGAACCCTGAACCTTTGAACCCTGAACCTCTGAACCCAGTATCTGCTTTTAAAATTCGAAAAAAGTGTAATACGAAAACTTGACTCAAATTGTAAAACATTGCACTATGAAGACGTCGAATCGGCGGACTCGACCGACACTACCTCCGGAAGCTCCTGTTTTAAAAATTTTTCTATCCCGTTTTTAAGGGTCATCTGTGACATGGGACAGCCGGCACAGGCACCCTGCAGACGCACTTTCACCACCCCGTCTTCGATATCGACAAGCTCTACGTCGCCGCCGTCGGCCTGAAGCATGGGCCTGATTTTGTTAATCGCTTCCTGAACTCTTTCTTTCATGATGGGCTCCCCTATGTTTATTGGTTATTTTTATATATGAAACAAGCATCCTGCATCCATCTGTTTAGGCCTTTTGCTAACGCTTTGGTGTCAGGTGTCGGGTGTCAGGTGTCAGAAATAGGCCTGCCTTGAGGGATCGGTTCATAGTTAACTCCGTACACCGCCGATTCCTCGGCTACTTGCCAGCGCCGCTCTCGCTCTGGAATTTTCCGCTCTAATGTTTTTTCCAATCCATTAAGCATGCGAATGCATTCTTTGTAGCGACTCCGAAATTCTCGATATGTCCTTTCCGCAATGTATCCTTTGAGTTGCGCCATGAACAGATGGTGAATCGTTTCACCAGCTTCACCTCTACTGCGATTTACCCCTTCGATCTTGTTACGGATATGCCGGTCATCATTTTTCTCGGCGAGTTGGGCAGGTGCACTGTTCGAGGAACGCCGTGCCTGGCTCCCCAGTTCGTACTTTTCTTCCTGGGGCCACTCGTGCGTCAAATCACATACTTCAATGTGCATCCGACACAACTTTTTATAAACCTCAAGGTCCTCTACTTCCAAATAATTCTTCGTTGTCATTGCATCCCTTTTGAACCTGACACCTGACACCTGACACCTGACTCTGACATCTAAGCGTTAACAAAAAATGTAAACTACTTTTGTATTATTCTAAATATGCTCCCTTTCAATATAGAATTCTTTTCTGAATTCATTAAACCTGTCCTCACATATCGCTGTTCGCACCCGTTTCATAAGGCTGATATAAAAGTAAATATTATGAATTGTATTTAAACGATAAGCAAGCAGTTCTTTTGCCATGTAAAGGTGGCGCAAATAAGCCCTGGAATAATTTTGGCAAGTGTAGCACCGGCAACCGGTCTCAACAGGATCGGGGTCGTCTTTGAAGCGGGAATTGCAGATATTTATGGTCCCGAATTTTGTAAACATCTGCCCGTTTCTGGCATTGCGGGTCGGCAGGACGCAGTCGAACATGTCGGCACCGAGAGCCATAAGCTCAATAAGATCTGCCGGAGTTCCGGCGCCCATGACATACTTTGGCTTTGCATCGGGCAGTCTCGGCAGGGTAAAATCCGCTATTTCGAACATTAGATCCTTGGGCTCTCCAACGCTCAGCCCCCCGATGGCATAGCCGCTAAAATCCTTTTCTACCAAAGCATCGGCCGACATGGCCCGCAAATCCTTAAACATACCCCCCTGTACGATGCCAAACAAAGCCCCGGCGCTATCAGGATGTTCTTGCCAGGTTTGCTTGCACCTTGCGGCCCAATGAGTGGTAAGTTCAAGCGCGCCTTTGGCATTGCCCCGATCGGCAGGATATTGTATGCATTCGTCCAGGCACATCATTATATCCGCATCGAGGCAGATTTGGATTTCAATCGCTTTTTCAGGAGTCAGCACATGTTGTGAACCATCGATATGCGATTGAAAAGTAACCCCTTCTTCGGTAATTGTGCGCAGTTTTGCCAGGGAAAAGACCTGGAATCCGCCGCTGTCCGTCAAAATAGCCCCATCCCAGTGCATAAAATTGTGGAGTCCGGAAAAACGACGGATCACCTCACAACCCGGCCTAAGATATAAATGATAGGTATTGGCGAGGATAATTCCGACCTCGCAATCAAAAAGTTCCTCAGGGGACAGAGATTTAACCGTGCCAAGGGTTCCCACCGGCATAAAGACCGGGGTTTCGACGGCACCATGTGCTGTCTGCAAGAGTCCTGCCCTTGCCCGCGTTGTTCCCGACTCTGCTACTACCTTAAAAGAAAACATAGAATTTTGCGTTCAGAGGTTCAGGGTTCACCTATGAACCTCATGCGATCAACATCGCATCGCCATAACTGTAAAACCTGTATTCTTTTTTGATCGCTTCTTTGTAGGCCTTAAAAACCTTATCGCGCCCGGCAAAGGCACAGACAAGCATCAGAAGTGTCGATCTGGGCAAATGAAAATTGGTAATCATGGCATCAACGATTTTAAATCTGTAACCGGGGTAGATAAAAAGATCACAATTGCCGCTGCCGTGGGCAACGTGTCCCCTTTCGTCAGCAACAAACTCCAGTGCGCGTATACAGGTTGTCCCCACGGCCACGATTCGGCCGCCGTTTGCCTTGGTGCGGTTGATCATGTCCGCAGTCTTTGCGGGGATATGGAACCACTCGGAATGGATGCTGTGCCGGCGGATGTCTGCCACCCTGACAGGCAAAAAGGTACCGTAACTCACGTGCAGAGTAATTGCAACAACCCTGACGCCCTTTTCTTTCACTTTTTCGAGAAGCCTTTTGGTGAAATGGAGCCCGGCTGTCGGCGCGGCGGCGGCACCTTTTTGTGATGCGTATACGGTCTGGTAAGATTTTCGGTCACGGCTGTCTCCTTCACCCCGGCTGCGCTTAATATAAGGTGGAAGAGGCACATTTCCTATGCGGTAAAGAAGGCTTTCAAAATTACCTGAAAATGAAAATTTTAGTGTGTAAATATCGTCTCGACAGCCTATCACTTTGGCTTTCAATTCCTGATCGAAATTAATTGATGCCCCGATTTTTGGTCTTTTTGAGGCTTTGATCAGGCATTCACACAAAAAATTGCCGTTGTCAGTCCCTTCCCGGCACCCGCGGGCATAATCTAAAATCAGAACTTCGGCCTTGCCCCCGGTCTCTTTTCTCCCGTACAATCGCCCGGGAACCACCTCGGTGTTGTTGACTACCAGTATGTCCGAGGGGGCCAGCAGATCATCAAGCTCGCAGAACGCATGATGCGATAGACGGCCGGATTTTTGGTGCATAAACAAAAGCTTGGATCGGTCTCGCTGCGCCGCCGGCTTTTGCGCAATAAGTTTTTCGGAAAGATCGTAATCGTAATCTTGGATTGAATACACAACTTGTTACCTAACCCGGATAAACCATAAATAACAAATCACAAGCATCAAATTTCAAATAAATTCCAAACTACAAGCTCCAAATTCCAAATACTAAACACTAAACACCAATCTACCTTTTTCCCATATAAACCAACCCTACTCCCGCCAGCATCAGCACAAAACCGAACTTTCGCAGGGCGCTTTCAGGCATTTCAAGAAGTTGTTGGATCAACAACTTCATTTTTTCAGGAAATGCAAAATATGGGAGACCTTCCACCACCATTACCATTCCCAGCACGCTCAGGAAAAATTGCATAATATCCCTCAAAATTTTTCATACAGTTTTAGGTTCAAACAAAACCGAATGCCGTATATAAAAATTTTCAGCACATTTTGTCAAAACAAAATACCCGGCATGTTTCCATAAGATGCGCTAAATATAAATCGCCTGTATAGGAATTTCTTTTTTTAGCGGCGCAGCCGCGTTGTGTAAAATCGCGAAGCGATTTTATGCCTTGACTATTTGGCAATAATTATCAAATATGGTGGATTCGTAAAAAGTTTAAAGTATCACGTTTTTAGGTTTTAAGCGTTAGGTTTTAGGTTATTAAAATTGATTTATTTAACAGATACTTAAAACTTAACACCTATTGGGGTTTTGGAAAAATTTCTTGCGCTCCTAAGCTCATAACGGTAACTTATGAAAACAACAAATTATTTCGAAACCCATGTGATGAATCGCCGTCCTTATCTTAAAGTGGAATGGATCGAATATGTTCTTAGAAACCCCATTCGCACGATAGAACAAAACAATAGGCGGATTAGTCATTGGGCGTTCATTTCAGAAATTGGAAAATACCTTCGGGTTGTTACCGAACCGGATGGGAAAACCGTACATAACGCCTTTCCAGACCGTGGTTTTAAACCTTAAAAGATGGGAGAGAGCACTATGAACTTTCAATACTATCCTGATACCGATATGCTTTACATTGAGCTTGCTGGTGGGATAAGTACAGAGTCCGAAGAAGTTGCTCCCGGCATCGTTTTAGACTTTGACGAGAACAACAGAGTGATTGGTATCGAAATTGAAGATGCCAGCACATTTATTGATCTATCGAGATTGGAAGTGTCAGCTATGCCCATTGCCGATTTGGTTTTAAGGAAGAGTGTACCTGTCAAGGAGCTAAGATAACACTGGTTTTTGCGGTCAATGCCCCGCCACATAGTTATTTTTAATCGTTTGTAACGAATTTTGAATTCATCCCGTGCTGCCCCCTAGGCGGGATCTCCGCATAGCTCCGACAAGCAGCGGAGAATTCAAATTTAAAATAGAATTTCGTGCTTTTCCCTCGTCGGGTGCTTCGCGCGTGATTTTTTTTAATGATCATAGGCAAAAATGGAATTTGAACCGGTAATCGGGCTGGAAGTGCATGCCCAGCTAAAAACCAAAACAAAAATTTTTTGCGGATGCTCGACATCATTCGGAGCGCCGCCTAATACCCACACCTGCCCGGTCTGTCTGGGGATGCCGGGCGTGCTGCCGGTTCTTAACAAAAAAGTGGTTGAATACACCCTGCGCATGGCTCTGGCAACCGACTGCGACATTAGCCCCAACAGCCGGTTTGCCCGCAAAAATTATTTTTATCCGGACCTTCCCAAAGGCTACCAGATCAGCCAGTACGAACAGCCGATTGCCCAAAATGGATATATCGACATTGAAATCGAAGGAGAAAAAAAGCGCATCGGTATTACCAGAATCCACATGGAAGAAGATGCCGGCAAACTGAGTCATGACCCGGACCGGCCCTTAAGCATGGTCGATTTCAACCGCACCGGCGTTCCCTTGATAGAAATCGTGGGTGAACCGGATATCGGCTCTCCTGAAGAAGCCGGGGAATATCTAAGGCAGCTGCGTGCGATTGTCCGCTATCTTGGTATTTGCGACGGCAATATGGAAGAAGGCAGTTTCAGGTGTGATGCCAATGTATCCATAAAACCCCGAGGATCTGAAACCTTAGGCACCCGCACGGAACTTAAAAACCTAAACTCTTTTAAGCATGTTGAAAAGGCGCTTACCTTCGAGATCAACCGCCAGAAAGATATTCTGGCAGATGGCGGCCGGGTGGTGCAGGAAACCCGGCTGTGGGATCCGGACAAAAACAGAACCACTTCCATGCGGAGCAAGGAAGAAGCACCTGACTACCGCTACTTTCCCGATCCCGACCTTTTGCCGCTGGTCATCGACGATGAATGGATCGAGGCTGTCAAAAAGAACCGCCCGGAGCTCCCGGCAAAAAAAAGGGAACGCTTTGTGGATGAATATAAGCTGCCCGCCAACGACGCCGGTATTTTAACGTCCAGCCGCGAACTTGCGGACTACTTTGAAGAGTGTCTAAAAACGTTTCCGGATCCCAAACAGGTGAGCAACTGGATTATGGGCTCCCTGCTGGGGCTGTTAAACGCCCAAGGCAAGACCATTGCCGAGTCACCGATTTTGGCCCAAGATCTGGCCCAACTTTTAAAGCTGATTGCAGATGGCGTTATCAGCGGCAAGATCGCCAAGACCGTCTTTGACGAGATGGCGCAATCCAAAAGACCGCCTAAAGAAATCGTTGCAGAAAAAGGACTTGTCCAGGTTACGGATAAAAAGGCCATCGAAGCGGTGGTGCTTGAGGTACTGGCTCGCAGCGCCCAGGAAGTTGAAGCTTACAAGGGCGGAAAAACAAAGCTTTTGGGCTATTTCGTGGGCCAGGTCATGCAGGCCACCAAAGGCAAGGCCAACCCGAAAATCGTCAACCAGCTCCTGAAAGCCAAGCTAGAAACGTAATCATCACGAAACATTGCAGCCACTAAGACACAAAGGCACAAATGAGGGGTTAAAATTATAGGATCCATTCACGTAGTAGTTGAGTTAGTGGAAATTCCAAATAACAAATTCCAAATAACAAACAAATACCAATGACCAAAATCTCAAATAACAAACCAGTATACGATCTTGAAGAAAGAACATTCCAATTCGCTAAAGCGGTTAGGCTTTTCGTTAAAATATTACCTAAAATACTGGAAAAATCAAAATAGTATAGGTCATTAGTATTTGGAATTTGATGCTTGATATTTGGAATTTATTTGGAATTTGATGCTTGGTATTTGGGATTTCATAGATTCTCTGAACGGTTATGAATTATAAACCTTGATCAAAAAGAGAAGAATCTATAGCTAAAAGGAGGGTTTTGATTGAAAACAAAGTCTTGTACAATATTTAAAATAGGAATTATGAGTGTTTTGCTTCTCGCTGTGGTTATCGGCGGCCCGCAACTGGCAGCCGCCCAGCTCAAGCGGGTGGCCGTGATTCCCTTTAAGATTAATGCCGCAGAGGATCTGTCGTTTCTAAGAGACGGCATCGTTGATATGCTCATCTCCCGGCTTTCCTGGGAGGACAAGGTGGCCGTGTTAAATCGCGAAGAAACCGCCAAAGTACTGGAAACGGCTCAAAGTCCGCTTAATGAAAGTAAAGCGCGCAAAATAGGAGCTGAACTGGGCGTCGATTATGTTCTTTTCGGCAGCCTCACGGTTTTCGGAAACAGCGTCAGCATCGACGCCAAGATGGTCGACGTCTCCGGACAAAACCCGCCGCTGGCCTTTTTCAACCAGAGTCAGGGGATGGACCAGGTGATCCCCAAAATCAACCTTTTTGCAACCGATATCAATACCAAGGTATTCGGCCGAAAAACAGCACAGCCACCGCCGCCGGCCGCAAGCGGTCCTCCGGCAAGCACTTCCATTTATGCCCACCCTGAACGCCGCCTGGCAGGCGGCATGATGGAACCGGGCATCAACACAGGTAGTCCCTCACCTTTTGTAATAACCAGGCCGTCCGGTGAAACCGCCGGTTTCTGGAAAAGCCGCAACTTCAAAATCGAGTTGAAAGGGCTGGCTCTTGGTGATGTGGACGGCGACGGAAAGACCG
>NZ_JAZFTO010000073.1:0-2840 GCF_036446775.1 Candidatus Desulfatibia sp. | reverse complement strand
TTGTACCCCATAATGCCTGTATCAATGCCCTTGCTAGACATTCAAAAGAATGAAGAGGTGTTTCTTCAGACAGGGTTTTTAAGAACTTAAATTGATAATCAAGGCTGTTGGAGGCTGCTGAAAACATTTCATCCCCGGAATCGTCGGCCAGTGTTTTTAACTTCTCCAGCAGCGGCGTCAATTTCCCGATCGCTTCGCCGGCATCCTCTTTCTTTGTCAGCGTTTTTAAGATCCCTTGAATTGCTTGTGTCACTTCCTGTACTTCCGGGGTATTTGAGGCCTGGGCCATTTCCGGTAAGCATTGGAGTAAAACCAGCATACCCCCGGAAATCAATCCGGCTGATGCCGGAATTTTTTCTTTAATCAACGTTTCGCATTTCTCTTCAAGCACGGAGCGTGCATCTTTTTTGAATCGGTTTTGGACCGCTGCAGCCAAGGCAGCGAAGATTGCCTCTGTCAGGCTTTCCTTTGAGGGGTTTTCCGGTTCATCCGCATCTTCTGAAAATCCTTTTGGAAAAGAGAGCATGGCCGCCTGGATTTCTTTTTCATCAAATTCAGGATCCAATTTTTCCAGGAGAAATATAAGAACCGGGGCGGCCTTGCGACCGCCTTCAAACTCATCATCAGCAATAGCGTTTAAATATCCAAGGATCGTATCGTTGCCAATATGATCGAACAGGGCTTCTCTGAGAAGAGCAATCTTAGAAGGAGCTAGATCTTCTTTTGCTTTTTCCCACAGCATACTCCATTGATCCAGGGCGGGTTTAATATAATCAATATCTCCTGCTTGGCCGCCGGCCCATATCCATAAGGCTCGTGTGGCAAGAGACCCTCCATAATTTTCAGCAAGAAACTCGATGACTTTGTTTTCATTCAGTTGCATACACTCTCATATCTCGCGAGTTGAATCGGCTTAAACAAAACCAATAAATTTTTAATTTACAATAATATCTCCAGCACCCCATCCTTTTTGCCGAGAAGCATGGGATAGGTGCTCACTCCTTCTTCATCGTCGGCTAATTCCTTAAGGGGCGGTTCCCAATCTTTATTAACGATCTCGACAAGGCGGTTTCGGCCGCAAAGGCGAAAATCAAAATCTGTCGGGTTAAGTGGTTCCAGTCCCCACCAGTGCTGGCGGGAATCCGAACGGGTACCCAACCGCACAAGGTCTTCTTTTTTGCCGGGATTTAAACCATAGGCTCGCTCTGTGTTTTTAAACCTCGCCTGACTCGTTTTAATATAAAGTTCCGGATCTCCGGTCAGCAGTGATTGATAAAGCTTGGAAAGAAGCTCTTCGATCTCTTCCAAAGTGGGGTCGTCGAGTTGCAGGGCCTCGCTTTTTTCCCAGTCCCACTGCCCGAACAGGGGGCCAAGATCCGCAATGCCGGTTACAACTTTGGGAAAAAATTCCAGAGTATTCTCGGTGGCCGTCCAGTGGGCGCTCATCAAAGGCTTGCGTTCCGGACCCCTGACAACCGCACCGTATGGATAAACGGCAAGTATGGCCCCGGCCTTGGCCTCTTTATCCGGCGTTAAACGACGCCGCACCCCATCCTTGCCTTTGAGTGCCTCTCCCGGGGTCGGGCCCGGGTTGATGATGATCTCTATCTCGTTTATGCCGTCGACCAAATGTTGGTTGCATTGCCCGCCGTAGTATTTGCCATGTTCCGGTCCGCGTAAAACAATGGGAACATCGTTTATATAGAATTCGGCATCACAGCCTTCCACAGCACATTCAAGCACATAAAACAAAGTGTCTTTACCGGCCATTTGTTGCTCCCGTCTTTCCGTAAACTACGTTATCTCGCGCTTGTCTCCGCTACCACCGGATCCGTTTGGCCGCATAATGCTGCAAGTCCTTCAGCAAAGCCTGGGTGATGGTTATGGGGCGCTTGCCGATACGTTCGTGGCAGTTAATTTCCCTCCTCCTGGAAAGCCTCTTTACTCTGTTTTTGAATTCGGCCTCCACACCGGTATCGGTTTCGTCGGCAAATTCCTCCATTTCCGCCAACTCCTCGTTTATTTCCTGGATCTCCTCCATAATCTTTTTAATCGCTGCCAACCGGGGTTTGAATTTTCTGACGCGGATATCGAGCATTTCAACGGTCTGGTAGAGCCGTTTGCTCAAATCGATTCGCCAGAATCCCGTTCTGGTCCAAACGGTCTGTCGCTCCCAGATGAACGCCTCGCTGCATTTGCGCCACTGTTCGGCCCAACTGTCGGTATACACATCGTTGGCGATATCCGGTCTCTGGGTTCCCTGGTATGGATAGGTGTCGCCCTGGGTTTTGGAGGCCAGCACCATGTCCCACTGGAGGTCGCTGTATTTGTTCAAACAACTTTCGATTCGGCTGCGATGGTACTTGGCGCGGCTCCAGGCCAAATTGATGATCTTCTTGACATTCCAAAAGGAGTTGGCCGCCGGCCGTGGAAAGGCCCCGCGCCGCCAGGGGAGTTCCTTGGGGTTGCCCTCGATAAATTGTACTTCCTTTTTCTTTTCCTTGAAACAGATGACCTTAAAGGAGACGCTGGCGGAAACTCCCAAAAAATATATCATGTACTCAACACCGAAGCGGTCGAGCAGGCCGGGCGATATCCTGAATTTTACCTCAAAACCGGTCTTGATGGCACCGTTGGCCCGCATGACATTTTCGTGGATCAGAACGATGTCAATGCCGATCTCCGCTTTGCCGACCACGCCGATCCAATTGTCGAGCCACTCGGGTACAACGGTGTCCGGATTTTTGCGCTCAAACTCGGCCGTAAGGTTGGCCTCAATGGTCAATTTTCCATAAATAACCGCCTCGAACTTGGCAAAAAGCACATTGGCAAAGAAGCCG
>NZ_JAZFTO010000072.1:0-5266 GCF_036446775.1 Candidatus Desulfatibia sp. | reverse complement strand
GTTAAATGGAACGATCAAGTCTAAACATCTGGGTTCAGGCGGCGCGGCCCAAAACACTGTGGGCGTCAGTGGCGCCGGTGGTTATCGGTTCAGCCATGGCGTTTGAAAGCGGCGGGCTGCACATTATGTCGGCACTGTCAGCGCTGCTTGGGGCGGTTTTAATCCAGATTGGCACCAATTTTGCCAACGATTACTTTGACTTTCATAAAGGTGCCGACTCAACCGACCGCCTCGGTCCCACCCGGGTCGTTCAAGCCGGCCTGGTACCGCCACCAACGATGAAGGCAGCATTTATAGCGGTATTTGTGCTGGCGGTTGTACCGGGAGCGTATCTCATCTGGCGCGCAGGGTGGCCCCTTTTTGTTATCGGCGTGCTTTCGATTCTTTTTGGTATTCTTTATACGGCCGGACCGTATCCGCTGGGTTATGTCGGTTTGGGGGAACTTTTCGTGATCATTTTTTTCGGACCGGTAGCGGTCGGCGGGACTTATTATGTGCAAACGCTGCAAATTTCTTGGCCGGTCATTATATCCGGACTGGCTCCCGGACTTTTTTCCGTGGCAATCTTAACGGTAAACAATTTACGGGATGTGCAAAGCGATCATCGCGCCGGTAAAAAAACCCTGGCCGTGCGCTTCGGCGTTACATTTTCAAAAATTGAATACCTGTTATCGATTGCGATTGCCTGTCTTATACCGCTTATATTACTACTTCATAACGACAAACACCTCTACTCCCTGCTGACGTCTGTAATTTTACTGGCGGCGATACCGTCTATTAAGACGGTGTTTACGGCGGAAGGAATCGTCTTAAACCATGTGCTTGAATCCACCGGCAAAATGCTGCTGCTTTACAGCCTGATCTTTTCCATCGGATGGATTTTATGAAAATCGCCGAAATTATCATCTATCGTTTTCGACTCAAACTTAAACAGCCCCTGACATTAAAAAATAAAATCCTGAGGTTTCGGGAAGGGTTCGTCGTCCGCCTAGCTGATGAAAGCGGCAATCATGGCTGGGGCGAGATATCCCCTCTAATTGGCTTCAGCCGGGAAACCATTGAGCAGGCGGGCCGAGAGCTGGCATTGCTGCCATCAACAATAACCGGATGCGCAATCCCGCCGAATGTTGAACTGCTCAACGGCGGCTTTGAAGACTGGTTGGGCGGCTTTAACCTCTCAGCCTCGGTGAGATTCGGTCTTGAATCGGCGGTGCTCAACATGCAGGCAATGTCAAAACAATTAGGGCTGCATCGATTGCTTGATGCCAAGGCGGCAGCAAGGGTTGCCGTCAACGCACTTTTGAGCGGAACCAGGGAGCAAATAGAAGTAAAGGCAAATGCGCTGCTTGGAAAAGGATATCGAGCATTCAAGCTGAAAGTGGGACGATTATCCCTTGATGAAGATATCGAGATGGTCGCTGGTGTCAGAAACATAATCGGTCAGGATACCCTCTTAAGACTCGACGCCAACCGCACCTGGAACCTTGACGATGCACTGAAATTTATGCAGCGTGCGGTGCAGTTCAACATCAACTATATTGAAGAGCCGCTGCAGAGCTTTTATCAATTAAAAAAGCTGATGCAAGACTGTTCTCCGCCCTTGCCGGTGGCTCTCGATGAATCTTTGCTGGAAATATCTCCACCAGAGTTGCCGCTGCTGCCTGCTTTAAAAGCCATCGTTATAAAACCGACGCTGCTGGGATTTGAACGGGCGATGCGCTTTGCCCGGGCGGCGCAGGACAACGGAATAACCCCGGTGATCTCGGCGGCGTTTGAGAGTTCGCTGGGACTGCTCGCGCTGGCTTCAATGGCGGCGGTGATAAACCACGGCCAAACACCGGCGGGGCTTGACACCCTTGCTTGGCTGGAAGAAGATTTGCCGGAAACACCCATGCGGATCCAGACCGGGAAGATTGTTCTTGATGATGATTCGAATCTTATGAAAAACATCAAAATGGAGCTTTTGGAGGAATTTACATAGCGAAGCTTAGCTTTAAACCGACAGGTTCCCACTAGCCTGATTCGGTTGCCTGGGCAAAGTGATGCTGGATGCCGGATACTGGATGCTGGATACTGGATATTCTTTCAGCACTTTTTTTATCAAGCATCCAGAAACCAGTATCCAGTATCTGCGGGTTGATGCCTTTAATGTGCCATAAAAAACTTGATGCTAATTTTAAGACCTAAGTTTATATAGAGGACTAGTGCAAAGGATTCCTTTCCCCCTACCGGAGGCTGCAGAAAAGCATGGTGATCATCCGGCTCTGATCGGGGATGACAGGGCCATCACTTATGCAGAGTTCTACCGGCTGGTTAACGCGACGGCCGGCTATTTAAGCCAAAGGGGAATAGAACGAGAAGATCGTCTGGGGATCATTGCAAACAGTTCTATCGAATATATCCTGCTGTTGACGGCCCTCTTTCAAATCGGCGCGGTAGCCTGCCCCATCAGCCCTCGCTTTCCGGAAAAAACCATAGCGGCCATGCTGGATAAAATAAACTGCACGAAAATTGTCACCGACTTACATCATATTTCAGATTCATATAACGGTACAATTATGGAGCTGTCGTCCTTATTGAGTCGGCCGAAGATGTCGGCCAACACTGTCGGGTCGCCTGAATTCGAATTAAATCAGGATGCCACCATTATGTTTACTTCGGGAAGCAGCGCGGTCCCCAAAGCGGTTTTACATACATTCGCCCACCATTATTACAGCGCCCTGGGTGCCAATGAAAATATGCCCTTACGGCCGAATGACCGCTGGCTGCTGTCGCTTCCGCTATACCATGTCGGCGGTATGGGCATCTTGTTTCGCTGTCTGTTATCCGCAGCGACTGTTGTCGTTCCGGCCCCAAATGATATGCCGGCCACGGCCATAAACCGTCACAAAGCAACCCATGTTTCTCTGGTTCCTACCCAGTTAAAAAGCCTTTTGGACGAAACTGATTCAGAGCAAACACCAAACTGCCTGAGGAGTGTTTTGCTGGGAGGGAGTTTAATTCCACATAAATTGATCATTCAGGCGCATCAAAAAGGCTTGAAGCTGTACACTACTTACGGTTTGACTGAAACGGCTTCGCAGGTAACCACTACCGCTTTAGACGATCCACCGGAAAAGCTGTTTACCTCCGGCCGTATTCTGGCGCATCGAGAAATTAAAATATCTAAAGAAAGCGAAATCCTTGTTCGCGGAAAGACGTGTTTTAAAGGGTATGTCGAAAAGGACCGTCTGATAACACCTTTTGATGCAGAGGGCTGGTTTGGCACTTCCGATCTGGGCGACATCGATCAAGACGGCTATCTCACCGTCACCGGGCGCAGGGACAATATGTTTATCTCCGGCGGGGAGAATATTCAACCTGAAGAAATCGAAGGGGTTTTAGCGCGGTTGCCTGCCATCGAAGACGTCATGGTTGTGCCGGTTCCAAGTGACAAATACGGGCACAGACCGGTTGCCTTTGTCAAGCTCCAGGGCGGGCAGAAGATGAACCCGGAGAGCATCATTTCTTATTTGGAGGATTATCTGCCCCGGTTCAAAATTCCGGACAGGCTGTATGAGTGGCCGGACAGTATAGATCAGAGTGGTTTAAAACCGAACCGGCGGTATTTTGTTCGCCTTGCGGAAAAAATGAGCCAAACCGAACCATCAAACTAATATTATTGACGATATGGTTTGCAAATCTTGTGCTTTTAGGGCTTTATTTCGAAATAGAAAGCCACGTCTTCTGGGCGTGGATTATTTACTTATATTTTTACCCGGCAAGATTTGATTGGATTTGAGAACCTGGAAATGGTCAAGTGCCATTATCCACAATTTTTTCCAGGTTCCCCAGTCGTGCCCTCCGGATACTGTGAAAACGAGATCAGACGGCAGTGTGTCTGCTAATAGACGATTTTGACGAGCGAATCGATCCTCTGTTCCATAACCCAAAGCGATACGTCTTCGATTGTCGGGCTGTGACACATATTTTTTTAATAAATACCACATATTACAGGCGTAGTCCCACGCGATAGAGGGACAATCTTCAAACTTGTCAAGCCCCCCAGCCTTTTCGATGGCATCTGCAACTACGGGACCGGCAAGAAACGGGGCCATAACAAACACGAAATAAACATCTTCTGGATATTTGGTTGCGTAAAGCAAGGCACCATGTCCACCAAGAGAGATGCCAACAAGAATGATGTTTTCATAACCATCGTTCTTCGCAGGAATAATCACCTCGGTTTTCAATAACTCGATAATTTTATTATTCAGATAAAGACTCGGATCGACATCAAGTATTTTTAAATGACCTTCAAATCCTCTTTCTCTTACTGCCTTGATAAACCCCTGTGCCTCATAATGTAAGCCCTCACCGCCAATGGTGGGTAAAAGCACAACTAGATTTCTGTTTGTTCCTACATAGAGATCGGCAAACATCGCTTTTTTGCCCCCAAACCAGGAGCATCCGGACAATAAGGCCGCCATGAGCAGATAAAAAACAAATGTTTTCTGACGGTAATAATTCATTGGACCGTTCTTTATCATGAATTTTTCGGGTTTGATTTTGTCACCGTACAAGACAGTCACACGTAAACAGGGTAGTCTATTTTAGTTTTTTGCTTTACGGATCTCAACCAGCATTACTTTAATTTTGACCCTTTTTTCCGGATCGTCCATCTTCTCCAATGCCTTTTCCAAGTGAACCGCGGCGTTTTTAAAATCTGAAATCTTTTTATAATGGATACCCAGGTAATAATGGGCGTCATGCAGCTTGGCCAGCTTGCCCCAAGTTTCACCAAGAAAATAATATACTTCAGGGTATTCAGGATATATGGAAATCAGCTTCTCAAATGCAACTGCAGCGTCCTTAAATTGCCCCATTTTCATTTGATTACGACCTTACCGCGAAATGGTGTTAATCGTCTCGGCAATTTCACGGCTGAGGCCTGCAAGCGTCCGGCTCTGGGCTGCAACCAGCGCTTCGTAGTTAACGCCTCCCACAGGCTCGCTGAAGTTTGACGTTTTCATTACTAAAACTTTTTTTCCGGCGCCTCCAAGGATGCTCCAACGAATTTTTAACGTGACATCGCCACCGACCTTACCCTCAAAGCGAATTACGGTTGCCGTGACCCGGTAATCGATCGGCGTAACGCGGGTCCAGGGGAACAGGGCAATACGATCCGTAGCGAGCAGGATCGACAGGTTTTCGGCTAAAATGCGGGAAAAATCCTCCTTTAAAGATCCCGCCCATCGATGGAACTCTGCAAACGTCAGCGCATTGC
>NZ_JAZFTO010000071.1:0-6275 GCF_036446775.1 Candidatus Desulfatibia sp. | reverse complement strand
AAGTCGCTCAACAATGGGTCAAGATAATGCTACAAAAGGTAAAATCCTCAACATTGAAGGATTATCGTGGCGCTATGAATTATTACATTCTGCCCAGATTTGGGAATGTGCCAATCAAAGACATTGATTTTCTGGATGTTGAAGAATTCAGAAGCGAAATGAAGTGTTCCAGTAAAAGGAAAAACAATGTCCTTGTGCCGATGCGTTCATTGATGAAGTTCGCTTTCAGAGCAGGATTGATAGATAAAAATCCTATGGGCTTGGTTGAAAACCTATCAGTCAGCAAGCCGGAAATTTACCCTCTATCAATTGATGAGGTTCATCGCTTCCTGGATGCTGTCAAGCCACCATACAAGAACTTTTTTATAGTGGCTTTTTATACTGGGATGCGTTTCGGTGAGATGGCTGGTCTAAAATGGAAGAATGTTGATTTTAGGTTAGGTGTCATCAAGGTCAGGGAAACAAGGGTAAGGGGTAAAGAAGGTAGCCCCAAGACCAAAGGTTCAATCAGGGATATTAAAATGTTGCCCCCAGTGGTTGAAGCGTTGAGAGACCAGCGGAAAGCCACAATGGGTAAATCAGATTATGTGTTCCTGAATTTTTATGGTCGTCCACTGCTTCCTAACTCAGTGAGTTTTCATATCTGGAAACCGGCATTAAAGAAGGCAGGATTGAAGCCAAGGTCGCTTTACCAGACCAGGCACACCTTCGCTACATTGATGCTGGATGCCGGAGAACTGCCTGGATGGGTTCAGAAAATGATGGGGCATGCGAGCATGAAAATGATACTGGAACGGTATTATTCCTATATCAAGAACTATCAGCGTGATGACGGCTCTGCATTTATGGATAATGTCTATAATCCGAGCGTAAAAGAGGCTGACGAAACACCAGACGAGGATGAAAAATCTGAAAATTTTACACCAAATTTACACCAAAATGAAAAAAGGGAATCAGTGTAATCTCCAATTCCCTGTAATCATTAAATAAATACAAACTGTAATTGGTGGAGGCGGCGGGAGTCGAACCCGCGTCCGAAAATATTCCGCCGAGGCATCTACATACTTATCCTGAACTCTAGCTTTCGCCTATTCAAGTCTCCTCCAGGCTGGATGCTTGAAAGGCTATCCTGTAATAAGATTCGCCCATCCGTTAACAGGAATTAGGGACAGGCTATCCTGCTAGTCGACGCCCTTTCCGGATTAGCAGGAATCGTCCGGAAGGACGTTAGCCTTTAAGCGGCTAAAGCGTAGTTATAATCATCTGCGATTATATTTAGTTCCCCGCCATTTTTACAAGCCGGCAGGAGCTTGGTATGCAACCTGAGCTTCTTTATCCCCGTCGAAGCCGTTTCGCCCCCAAATTGTGAAAGAACATAATGTCCTATAATAATCCAGTAACGCACTAAAGTCAACGGCAACAATTAGAATAATGGTATACTGGAATTTCGAAATCATTGAAGGGTTACAGTGAAAAAAGGTGGTCCAGGATTGATAGCTGAATACCATATTTCTATAATTTTATCTCCAGCGGCCTATCCTTATTCCCAGAAAGAAGAAACTGACGGAACCCCACTGCAAGTTGGTGGAGCATTAAAAATATAATAGACCGTAAAAACTAAGCCGCATATCTTATAATCTTTAATTCTGCTTCAGTGTCCGCATTTTCGATAATCGCGTCCACGCGCTTTAGCACCAGGTCGTCTAATAAATATTCACTACAACCGTCACACTGAATTACTGGCAAATCCTTCATAATAATAATCGTTGTATCATTTACTTTAAATGGAAGATCAGTATTGATAGATTGCATTCCTGACCCACATACATGACATTTCATAGTTCTTACCTCCTCGTCTTAAAATCTTCTTCCCATTCTTCCGGATCTGGGTAATAAGCAGTAACGACACGAATATTTTCCTCTTCAATATCAACAGCAAATAGTACGTGAAATATCTTGCCTTGAAATTGAGAATAGACAAGATAACTTGGAAAATATTTATCTTTTGGATATTCTTCAATAATTTCATAATGTTCGGAGGAATCTAAGATGGCCCGCCGGGAGATAAATCTTCCTTTCATACGCATATTCACGTGGTAAGTCCACTTTAATTTCTGTAGCTTTACACATCGGCATATAAAAGCCAAAGGATCCTCTGAAATTAAATATTCAGACGCCATCAGTTTTCACTTTTGAGATTCTTCTACCGCAATTTCTATTAAGTCTGAAAACTTTCTATAGCGGTTTCCATAAATATGTTCCGATTGTTTCATCTTTGTGCCTTGAGCGGTGTAGCCGCATGTCATAAAATCATAATACCTGAATCTTTCAAGATTTTCTATGCAAAATTCAGGTGTTACGATTTTATTTGTATTCCTTTTTAGATCGCTCCAAATCCCTTTCCTGATCGCGCCGCCGAATGGATTCACGCTTGTCATACTTACGCTTGCCTTTTGCAAGGGCCAGGGTTAGTTTGGCCTTTCCGTTTTGGAAATACAGCTTTAAGGGTATCAGGGAAAACCCCTTTTCATTGACCTTGCCATACAGCTTTTTGATCTCGTAATTGTGCAAAAGCAGCTTTCTTGTTCTTAAAGGATCATGATTGTCATGATAGGCAAAGGGATAGGTGCCAATGTGTATTTGATAAACAAATACCTCACCTTTTTTTATCCTGGCATAGGAATCCTTGAGGTTTACGCGGCCCAGCCGCAGGGATTTGACTTCGGTTCCCAAAAGGATCATCCCCGCCTCGTAGACGTCCTCGATAGAATAGTTGTACCGGGCCTTTTTGTTCTCAGCGACTGTCTTGATATGTTTTTCGTTCAAAATGAATTATCCTTCCTTGAATATTTTATCGGATAGAATACTACCGTAAGTATTTTGCACCAGGTTCATGACGCCTTTAGTGGTAGTCTCTTTCAGCACTTCCGCTATAAAGGGTCTGGTTTCATTTATTGCAAGAGATCTTATCGTTTTTTTTGCCATTGGTATGGATTGAGGGTTCATGCTCAACTTTTCCAGCCCCAGCCCCAAAAGAATCGGCAAGTTCATCGGATCACTAGCCATCTCGCCGCACATAAAGACATTTATACCGCTGTCACGAGCTACATCGGCAACATGTTTGACCATGCGGATAACGGCAGGGTGCAGCGGCTGATAAAGATGGGCTACCTGTCTGTTCACGCGGTCGACTGCTAGTGAAAACTGAATCAGATCGTTAGTGCCGATACTGAAAAAATCAACATTTTTTGCCATAATATCCGCCAAAATTGCTGCTGAAGGAACCTCAATCATAATCCCAACTTCAATGTTTCTGTCATAGTCGATACCTTCATTGTCGAGAGAATCGGCGACCTCATTCAAAATTTTTTTGGTCTCAAGGATTTCTTCAAGGCATGAAATCATGGGGAGTAAAATCCTGATGTGCCCGAACGCCGAAGCCCTTAATATGGCTCGAAGCTGGGTCTTGAAAACATCGGGCTTTTGCAGGCAGTATCGGATACCCCGAAGTCCCAGCACAGGGTTGGCCGCCTCGGAATCGGATGCATAGGAAGCCGCTTTGTCACCGTTTATATCGAGAGTTCGGATGGTAACCGGCCGTGGGGTGATGACGTCGACAACATCCTTGTATTTATCAAAAAGCTCATCTTCGCTGGGAAAATCCGAGCGGCTTAAATATTGAAACTCTGTGCGGTAAAGGCCGATACCGTCTCCACCATAGGTCATAACGGCAACGACTTCTTCAGGCAGTTCAATATTGCCCATCACCTGCAGGTGGATACCATCCAGTGTCACCGCCGGAAGATGGCTCTCCCGGGAAATAACGGCTTTATGCTCCTCGTACCTTTCCTGGCGTTCTTCGAATTGGATTAGTGCCTGGCCGGTGGGATTAATAATAACAACACCGGACGTGCCGTCCACAATTATAATGTCATCGTTTTTGATTATACGGGTGGCATTTTCGAGTCCCAGCACCGCAGGAATCTCAAGGCTCCTGGCGATAATGGCCGTGTGGGATGCCTTGCCGCCGCGGTCGGTTATAAATCCCATGACTTTCTCCAGCTGTATCTGGCTGGTTTCCGCAGGAGATAGGTCGGTCGCCACCAGGATAACCTGCTTGCCAATGGAAGCAATACTCTCGGTTTCAGCTCCAATCAGATTACGCATGATGCTGTCAGAAACATGGATGATATCGGCCGCCCGGGCCCGCAGGTAGGAATCGGTCATGTCGCTGAACATCGCTTTTACATTCGATGCCACTGTCTTAAGAGCCCACTCGGCATTTACCTGTTCGTTTTCAATGGTCTCAATTGTCCGTCCATATAGCATCTTGTCTTTGAACAGCACCATATGGGTCTCAAGAATATGGGCATGCTGGCTAAGATCTTTAGGGGTTTGTTCAATAATTCTATAAAGCTCGTCTTTGGCCTTCTTTACAGCATCCTTAAAGCGTTTGATCTCTTCTTTTAATTTTTCTCTTTTGACAGAATACTTTTCAACAACATCAACACCTTCTCGACCAACCAGATATGCCTTGCCAACGCATATTCCGGGTGAGGCCGCAATACCGTGGATCTGCATTTCTGTATCGTTGTTATTCAACATACAACTTTATTCCCCAAAACCGCTTTCAACGAGCTTCACAAGATCATTCAATATTTCATGATCCAATTGATCGTCAATTTTTATGGTTATTTCTGAACCCTGCTCGCAAGCAAGGGTAAGGATGTCGACAATGCTGGACGCATCCGCCTTGGCACCGTCTTTTATTATCCATATTTTTGATTTACTGTTTTGGGCCCTTTTTGCTATCTTGGTTGCTGACCTGGCGTGCAGACCTAAGGCGTTGATGATAACAACATCCCGACAAATCTCTCTATCCAATTTAACCATGGTAGACATTTTTTGTGGTGTATAGACGGAGCCCCATGCCAAAAACGAAAGAAAAAATTAGATGCAAAATATAAAAATTTTATCAACCTCCGTGATATTTGTCAATCTGTAATCATTGACAAAACACTTAACAACTGTTAAAAAATGCTATGGCATAGTCTCTGGCAATATGCTGAAATTGCATAAAATTATTTTTTTCTGTTTCAACCAAATACCAGAACAAGGAGGAAGTAACCATGTCGGAAAAAATCTTAATTTACGGCAAAGACACCTGACCCCATACCGTCGCAGCTCGTGAAGCTTGCGCCAAAGAAGGCCGGGAGGTTGAATATTGTGACGTTCGATTTGATGCTGACAAAATGAAGGAAATGCTGAAGTATTCCGATGGTGAACGCCTGGTGCCGGTTATTGTGGACCAGGGCAAGGTCACTATCGGATTTAACGGTGAAACCTGAGGTGTTTGAATGAACTCGGCTGGAAGCCGAATTAGTTTCCATCCATAAATGACTCTTTTTCCGCAATCTCAGCGTCAATCTTCGGAATCTCTTGTGCGTCATACTCTATTGTATGCCTTCCTGTCCCGCTCTGCGGGGCGCGCAATTCCTTGATTTGACTCGGGACGTCCGTGCCCCTCGCCCTTACGGGCGGCTATTCAGCCGTCTACTTCCGCTATCCTGCGGAATTGCCCTTGACCTTGCGAAAAAATTCTCATTTCTGAATTGAGGATAGGTGGTACTGTGCATAATATGGAGAGACAATTTCTGATTGACGATTTAAAAATCGGTGAAGCCTGGCGGCTGTTCAAAATCATGGGAGAATTCGTTGAAGGGATCGATACCCTTCATGATCTGGGTCCTGCCGTTACCATCTTCGGCTCAGCCAGAACGCAACCCAATGATCCTGTTTATAAGAAAACCGAAGATCTTGCCGCACTTTTTGTCAAAAACAAGTTCGCCGTTATTACCGGGGGCGGCGAAGGCGTCATGGAGGCGGCCAACAAAGGTGCCGCCGAAGCAGGGGGAACTTCCGTCGGGCTCAACATTCTATTGCCGTTTGAACAAACGCCTAATCAGTATGCGAATATTAAACTCGACTTTAAATACTTTTTTATCCGTAAGGTCATGTTCATCAAATATGCCTCCGCTTATATTATCATGCCCGGCGGTTTCGGTACTATGGATGAGCTTTTTGAGGCGGTGACTTTGATTCAAACCCATCGCATCAAACCGTTTCCGCTGATCCTGGTCGGTTCAGACTTCTGGGGAGGACTGGTCGACTGGATCAAATCCCATCTGCTTGCAGAAAAACGGATATCGCCGGAAGATCTTGAAATTCTTCAGGTCATAGATGATCCTGAAAAAATCGTCAAGGCGGTGCAAAAA
>NZ_JAZFTO010000070.1:0-2782 GCF_036446775.1 Candidatus Desulfatibia sp. | reverse complement strand
GTTATTTTTTTGAAAGGTAAGTCATGGAAGACAAACGAGTTACAGCAGAGCAGATTTTGGCCGAAATTGGCATAGATGTTGAGCGTATGGCGCAGAAGGTTGCAGATGCAATCAATAATGCTCAGGCAGGAGCTATTATAGATCAAAGCGAAGAGCAAGTCCGAGACGCCCATGCAGAGTTTCGGCAAAAGACCTACCAAAAGGCAATTAGCCTGCTGGAAAAAAACCAGCAGGCTTTTTCCCCCTCGAAAGAGTCAGCCGTCAATGATATGGAAAAATAAAGGTAAGCAAAAAACTTCTCATCTGACAATTAATGGCCGTCTGGAGTTTAGCCGGACAGTTTTTTGGAATGAAAATCATGGCACAGTTGTTCCCATGGATATTCTGCTGGGTATAGAATCAATCAATCACAGTCTTGGTGTCCGGGAGATATGTTGCAGAGAAACTCTTAACAATGCTTTTGTTCCAGCCAGTGAAAATATAAAGCGTTTGGCTCAGTTGGATATAAGTTCAAGTGTTGTTCGCCAGATAGTAGAGCATGAAGGCTCTGAGTTATCGCGAGCCCAGCATAAGAGTCAAACAGGCCCGGATTTTAAGGCCGAAGATTGCACCGATAAAACGCTGATTACCGGCACAGACGGCGTTATGGTTCCTTTGGTTACGGAAGAACAAAAGCTTAAGCGTAGAAAGGCACAAGCGGCTAAGCGTAAAAAGGAAAAACGCAAAAGCACCGCCAAAGCGTCCCGTCCTCGTAAGGGAAGCGACGGCACTTACAAGGAATTCAAAGTAGTTGCGTTTTATGATAAAGACAAAACTCATCAATATGTTGTCGGCACCAGCGGCGACCATAAGATTGCCGGCCGTATAATGCGTCGGGTTGGTCAAAAGCTGGATATATCACAGGCCCAGACTAAGTATTCGGTAAGTGATGGAGCAAGCTGGATACTTAAGCAATACAACATTCAGTTGCCGATGCTTGATGAAAACATACTGGATTTTTATCACTTCCGAGAGCATGTAACTGACGCCAGTTATGTGCTGTTTGGTGAAGGCAGCAAAGAGGCTTTGGCCTGGAAAGAAGAAATGATGGAGGTTGTCAAAAATCAGGGTTCATTGGTAATGCTTGGTCGTCTGGCTGAATGCCTTAAGAATCTGAGAGACGATGATAAACGACAGGAACTGGATAACCTACGAGAATATATTAGCAAACGCATAGCAATGACCGATTATCCTTGTTTTCTTGCTCTGGGCTATGATATAGGCTCCGGCCCCACCGAATCGTTCTGCGGTTGTCTGACCAAACGGTTAAAGGGTTCTGGAATGAGGTGGGACAAAGACAATGCCGAATCTGTAATGGCCTTAGCCAGTATATATTACAGCAATCAATGGGATAAATACTGGAAATCAAGGCATAAGGCCGCTTAGCCGCCAGAAATAAATCTCACACACGTATTAGCTTCGCCAGGGGCGATTTCTCTTGACCTTGGTTAGCACCTTACTTGCAATGAGCACGTCCTCGGCAATCTCAAAATCAAACATTCCCGCCAGGACATGGTCGGCACCATTTTCAAAAGCGTACTGGAAAGCATCAGCCGGTGGTATTGCACCGGCAGCCATGACCTTGAAGGCGATCCAGGGTTTCTCAACCCCCTTCATGAAATTGACCACCTCTTGAGGATTTTTACACCAGTAACCCGGCACCTCAGCAACTACTGTAGTCAGCTCATTTGGCTTCGGTGCAGTAGGATAGTTGTGGTGATGCAGCGTCTTGATATAAAAATCCGCGTTGATTTGGTTCTCCTCGCACTCCATGATTACCCTGAGGTCGTGGGCCCCAACACCTGAAGGCACGCCGTAGTCCTTGGCGATTTCTACGGCTTTAGCAATCATATCCACTTTGCCTTGAGAAACAAGGCGATCTGCAACGACGCCCCATAAATAGATTGCATCTGTACCCTCGTCAGCAAGCTGCCGAACCTGTTCGCTATATGCTTTCAATTGGGCCTCGACCGGTGCTGTGGGACAAATGATCCATTTCATCTTCCCGCCCCGTTCGTAGCGGTATTTCTTGAGCACGCTCATGATTCCGGGAGCAGTATGTATGACGAGCGTATCGACGCCGTGGGCTTCGGCGACTGCCATAGTTTCAATTATTTTCTCCTCCGTGTTATAATGTGCTGTTAGATTGTAAACGTATTTTAGGTCGCGGCTGTGGGTAAAGTGGGTGAGTAGATTGCCGCCCAACAACAGGCGGCTGATACGCAGATTGCCAATTCTTCCCTTTTGTAACCCGGCCTTGTGGGTTGGCTGGCTCTGGGCGGTGGTAGGCTTTTCCGCCGTGTCTTGGGCAAGTATCTTGCCTGAACCCACTTGTAGTGTTAGCGCGCTGCCGGCAGAAGTTAAGATTGATTTCTTAATAAACCTTCGACGATTAAGCCTTGAGGTCATGATGGTTCTCCATTCTTTGCATTGTCCTGTGAAAACGTTCTGGGGTATCACATTTAAGCCGTTTGCCTGCGATATTTAATCCCAATCTCATTATTCAGAAAAAAACATACAAATATTATACGGTTTTTGGTATTTCTTTCAAACCGGTTTTCTCGTTGGACCTATATTTCCTGCTTGCAGTCCCGATTTTATCGGGACGGAGAACGGAAGCACTTCGCAGAAACGAGTCGCAGAGACGAGTTGGAAAGTCAAGGGGCGGGGCGTTAGATATTTTCTGCCCAAGGCGAGGGACAGATACACTATTGCCTGTCAATGACAAGACACTTCTCCAGAG
>NZ_JAZFTO010000069.1:0-10339 GCF_036446775.1 Candidatus Desulfatibia sp. | reverse complement strand
GGTGCTTTTTGGGGCCTGCTTGTACCAATTGGGCTTTCATATTTCCTGGGGTGGCAAGGGATCTGGTTAAACATCATTTTTGCGGCCATAACGCTAACGCTCCTTTATTACTACAAAAAACGGATGGGATGTATCACCGGTGACATGCTGGGAGCTATGGCTGAAATAACCGAATCACTACTCTTTTTGCTTGTTTCCATTAGAGGGTTTTAATGCTGAACGGTCACGGTGGAAATATCTATGAATTGTCACAACGCTTGGGGTGTGCACCGTCCGATATCATTGATATGAGCAGCAATGTTAATCCGCTGCCCCCCCTGACTGGCCTGGTTGAATTTATTATTAAAAACATCCATGCGATTGCCGCTTTGCCTCAAGTAGACGCCCGGTCAGCAGTGTTAGCATTTGCCGCCCGATACAACATCAATGCTGAACATGTCATTGCCGGCAATGGAACCACCCAGTTCATTTGCGCTATTCCGCAAGCACTTGAGACCAAAAAAGCGCTGATCCTTGGTCCCACCTATGCCGGTTATGCTGATGCCTGCAATATGCACAACGTCCCGTACGATTATCTGATGACAGAGGAGTCGCTTGATTTCCAGCCGAATATCGACGTGCTCATCGAACAAATAAGTGATCATGATACGGTTTTTATCTGCAATCCTAACAACCCCACCGGCACTCTGATGCTGAAAGCGGATCTTGAACGGCTTTGCCGCTTTCATCCGGACACACATTTTGTCATCGACGAATCCTACCTGCCGTTTGTAAATGATTCTGAGCGGTTGAGCATGTTTAAAAGCGGCTTTCCCAATGTTTTGATTCTGAATTCCATGTCCAAAATTTTCAGAATTCCCGGTTTGAGAATCGGCTTTTTGATAGCACCCGGCCAGACCATTGAGAAGTTCAGGCCCTTTCTGCTGCCCTGGAATGTAAACAGCATGGCTCAGACGGCGGTTGATTATCTGATGAAGCATACGGACGAAGCAGATGCTTTTATTGATAAAACCATACTGCTGCTTGAAAACCAAAGAAAATATATGGCCGAGGCCTTTGAAGATGTAGACGGTATCAAACTTTTCCCCAGCAAAACTTCGTTTGTACTGGCAAAGCTGGATGAAAATATAACAGCGAACATTCTCTGCAACCATTTGGCTGCCGACAGAATACTTATCAGAAACTGTTCAAATTTCAGGGGCCTTTCGGAGTATTTTATCCGCATCTCGCTGAAAACAACAGATATTAACCGTATGCTGGCGGATAAAATTATAAACTTTTTGCACAGCATCTAAATTTCATAACTAAGAGGCTAATGGAATTTTCGATTGCATGGTATGCACTGCCGGCCGCATTTCTTTTAGATCTTGTCCTGGGAGATCCTGAGTCTCTTCCCCACCCGATCCGATGGATGGGCAAGGGCATAACGTTTGTGGAGCCGGTTTTCAGGAAACTGCCGGCAGGATTGATTATATCCGGCACTTTCTTTGCCATATCACTAATTACTGCGACCTGGGTTTTGACAGCTTTTGTGGTTCAAGCAGCCAATATCATACATCCTCTTTTCAGAGTCGGGATAGAAATCCTGCTGATCTATTACGCTGTCTCGGCACGATCCCTGGAAGATTCCGCCTTGGAAGTCTACCGCTCCCTGAAACAGAGCCGGCCGCACGAGGCCAAAACCAGGGCTGCCAGGATTGTAGGAAGAGATGTTGCCGATCTAAATGAAGACGGCATCGCCCGTGCCACGGTTGAAACGGTCGGAGAGAACCTTGTAGACGGAGTTGTATCGCCCCTGTTCTATGCGGCAATCGGCGGCGCTCCCCTGGCGATGGCCTACAAAATGGTCAATACCCTTGATTCCATGGTCGGTTATAAAAACGATACTTATCGACATTTCGGAAAAGTTGCCGCCAGAATCGACGATGTGGCCAATTTTATCCCTGCCCGTCTGGTCGTTGCGGTCATTGCAATCGGCGCTCAAATCCTTACCCACAGAGGTTTGTATACCTGGAGAACCGCCATGGCTGAAGGTGCCAACCACTCCAGCCCCAATGCCGGATATCCTGAGGCCGCCTTTGCAGGAGCCCTGTCCGTTCAACTCGGCGGTCCTAATTATTATGAGGGACGTTTGGTCAAAAAACCGTTTATCGGATTTCAGTTTGGGCAAGCAGGCCCGATCCATATCAAAAGGGCCTGTGACCTGATGATGCTGTCCGCACTGATATGGCTGGGCATATTGTGTGCAATCATGATTATTTTTATTTAGACAGGATTTACAGGATCTTCAGGATTTTCTTTTCCCCTTTCCGGCCTGTCCCGCTGAAAGCGGGGACGAAAGGGGAAAAACCAAGCCCGCTGACGCGGAGGTTTCACCACACTACGAACAATACCACCGGATTTTTTGGTTTTTGTTCTCGCTGAAAGCGAGATTGTTATTTCTCGGTTTCGTCTGGTGTTTTCACAAGGCGAATGCCGCAACCCGAGAAAACAATAAATCCAGTCAATCGTGCCTGCCCCTTTAAATGCGAAGCCTATTTAACCGGGGTTAATCCTGCCTGCCCCGTAGGTCCGGCAGATCGTACTGGGGTCGAATATAAAACTGTAATTAAGACCACTATTGGAAAATTTTGAGAATGTACCCGGCCCTGCCAAAATCATATAAAAGAGCGTATCCATTCAAATTAGGCACCACCTCATTCATCTATCCTGATCATATCACCCCCAATATCAAGATGCTGGGTCCTTATCTGGACGAAATCGAACTTTTGTTTTTTGAAAGCCAACCGGCCGGCATGCCGTCCCGGCAGGAAATCAAGCAGATCAGGCAGCTGGCCAAAGATTTTGATCTTACCTATAATATACATCTGCCGCTCGATATATCATTAGGCGCTCCGGACCCGTCCAAGCGGCTAACCGCCCTAAAAACCATCAAACAGATCATCGATCTAACCATACCGCTGGCACCTTCGACCTGTACCCTTCATCTTCCATATGATGAAGCAGGCTTTGAGAGCGAACAGATCAAACGCTGGCAGGAACTCATCCGTCAAAGCTTGGAACAGTTAATTGCCGCCGGAATCGAAGCCGAATCTATCTCAATTGAAAACCTGGATTATCCTTTGGAATGGGTCGAAAAAATCATAAGCGATTTTAATCTTGCGGTCTGTATTGATCTTGGTCATCTGATAGTGAATCAATTTGATATTCAGGCAGCTTTCAACAGATATTATCAAAGAACCGTAATCATCCATCTGTATTGCGCTGAAAGCCGCCATGACCATCTGTCGCTGGACAAGTTGTCACCCGTCAATACCGACATCATCATGCCAATATTAAAACAGTTTAAGGGGGTGGTGTCTCTGGAGGTTTTTTCTTACGACAGATTAGTCAGTTCATTAAACTTTTTAGAAAAATGCTGGTTTTCTTAAGTACTTTCCTCTTTGTAGATCAAGAGAAAAAGAAGGCTTGAAAAGGCCGTATATATACCGATCAAGGCCAGGGATTTGGCGTAGCCCATGTAAGATGCCAGCGCCCCCAAAATGATCGGAGCTACAACGTTTCCGACTCTTTCCACCTGCCGGTAGATCCCCAGGCCCGGACCCAATCCGGCCTCTTTTACGACCTTGAGTTGGGAGGCGAGTTTGGCTTGGTTGGCGACCGACAGCGTATGTGCCAGGCCCAGCATGATGATGCTCAGGGCAACTGTAAAAGTATTGGTCCAAAACAGAAAGGGCACTAAGGCCAATCCGGAAAAGATTCCTCCCCAAAAAATGAAGGCTTTGGTCGTAAAGGATCGGTCACTCCACTTTGATACGCCCTGGCTCAAAATAATCATAATCAGACTATATAACATGATACAGCGTCCGGTATCAGACTGGGTGGTGCCCAGATCTTTCAGGATCAGAGGAGCCAAATAATATACCAGACCTATCAGGCAGATCTTATTGGGTATGCTCTGGAAGATTGTCAGTGCCGCAAAATTACGATCAGAGAGAAATTTGACGGCCATACGCGGCGAAGGCAGGGCATTAATCATGACCTTAAACCAATTTTCCATCTCCTGCACCCTGCCTTCATGATGACCGGGTATCGATTTTTCCTCTATAAACATGTACATAAAAAATATGGAGGCAACAGCTATGACAGCCCCCATATAAAACAGAAAACTAAAACCTACCCTGTCGGCTACCATACCGCCAATGGCTGATCCGCACAGCGTGCCGCCATAAAAGGCCGAAAGAAATATGGCCATGCCTTCAGCCCGGTTCGATGTTGATGTAACATCGACAATATACCCCTGGACCGTCATATAAACGGTACCAAACCCGAACCCCACAATGGCACGGTAGATAATGAGCTCCAGAATATCATCAGCCGTTCCGCTCAAAAAAAGACCGGCTGCGCTGATGACAGCCCCGGTCAGAAAAGCTTTTTTGCGGCCAAAGATATCAGACCAGGCCCCTCCCATGGGAAGGCTGATCACTGTAAACAACATAAAGGCCGCAATCGGCAAACCCAGAACAACTTCCTCAGAGAGGTTCAGCAGGGGGCGGTACAGCTCCTTGGCGTAAAGCGGCAGAAATGAAATGCTTAAGGCTTCGGCAAATACAAAGAGAAAAATGGTAGGCCTGATTAATACCGGCGATTCTACGGACAGAGTTTTTGTCCAGGTCTCTCCTCCAAGGTGGAAGCGGTCGATAATGGTTTTCATGTTCGCCAGGGACTCCCGGGCTAAAGGTCCTCCGGGATATTTCCCGGAAGCCTTTGTCAGAGATCTGGATATCGCAGTCAGATTTATCCATTCTTCCTTGAAGCGGCTGCGATATTGCTCGAAGCGCAGCAGCATATAATCAAGAAAATCGATTCCCGTGCGACTTATGGCCAGACTAATCAGCCTTTTTTCATGTGCTAACTGGATTTCAGCGGTTACCTTGCGCAATGGCAGAGTGATGGTATAGGCAATTATAAAAAAGAGAAAGTCAATCGTGGCTAAAATTGAGACCAGGATAATCGTTCCCGTATCCAGGGCGATCTCTTTAACCTTGCTGGCAATAAGTTCCTGATTAACACCCAGGACCAATTCGCCCTGGATCGCTTCTCCTGGTTTTTGCAGGTTAAAGGAAAGACTGGCTTCAGACGTCAAACTGGAAAGAAAAGCGACCTCATTTCTTCCTGAAAGCTCCTGACCTTTCAAAAATATTTTCCGATCGCAATAATAAAGCCATGGGCCTGAAGGTTCATGAATGGCGATAAAGGCCAGTTCGGGAGCATCTGACAAGATCTCTTTTAAAAGAGCTTTAAGGCCGAAAAGTTTTTTAACGGAAATCCCTTTTTCCAGGATATTATTCAGGTTTTCCTGTAGGCTTATGCCGACGGTATGAAGATTGGAGCGGACAACCTGGCTGTACTTGTTCTGATAAGAGCGCACATTAACATACAGATAAATAAGCTGTGAAAACACCATAAGTCCCAGGACAATCCAGAGGAGTTTGCGGTTCAGGCTAATCCTCTTCATCTTGCTTCCTTTCGAGAACATTTTGCATCAGCTTTATCTTGTATCCGGCCACGGAATTTTCATCAGTCAATCCTGCAAGCCTGTTCAACTCGCTGGATAATTCGCTTTTGGATTGGTCTGTCCAGGCAATGAATCGGGCTATATCTTGATGAACGGCCTCGATTTCTTCAGGCACCTCGATTTGGGCCACAGTGTCGGCGTCACTGTCTTTATTCATCAGATCGACCAACAGGCCGACCTGCCGGCTGGCGGGTTTTACGAAGAAGAACTTGATCAAGATCCCAATCAGAACGGCCGTTAGAACTACAGCTCCGGCCAGTTTGTTGCGCGAGCTTTTGATTAAGGCCATCTTTTCCTTATTCAGCACTGACTGACTGAAAACCAGGCACAGGATACCTTTATCACCTCCGTATTTAGGCTTAATAGGGAACATCACGTAATAGTTTTTCTCAAAGAGTTTAATAACGGGTGGCGCGGCCTTCCAATCAAAAAGACTGTCAACGGGGAAATGTTCCCTTGCCTTGAAGTGGCCCAATATAACTTTGCCGGTTGAGGTTCCTTTTTCAGCTACACCCTTGGCAACCACAAACTCGGCTTTGCCGGAGGTAAAGAGGATCTTCCCATGGGAATCCGTTAAAAATATCTCCCTGATATCTTCTGATTGCCTGTAAAGTTTTTTTACCATTCTATCCATTCCAACAAAGCGGTCCAGGGTTTTGCCAAATCTTAAGGCCCCCTCAATTTTACGTTTAAGGTCTTTTCCCAGGATTTCGTATTTTGCCGTGATGGCTTTAAGAAAGGTTTTCTCAAAGGATAAAACACTAAGGTAGGTACCCAGAGCCTGTGAAAGCGCCAGTATCATTAACACGATCAATATAATCTTGTTGCTGAAACTGATGCGGGTCTGGGTGGAGCGGTAAGCAATGTAATCATCTTTCATGATCGAGTTTTAGTTTCTTAAACAAAACATTGAAGCACCCTGCCAGGTCTTCTCTGGGGGCGGATTCCAAGCCGGCAAGCTGTTCAAGCGCTACCCCGCACAGGCCGGTGCTGAAGAGTTTTTTCTGTTCTTCAATATCGTTCAGCCGGGCAGATATTGACGTCTCCACTTCAAATTGTATAGGTCTTTTCAGGTTCTGATAAACGACATACCGAATTTTTCCTCCATATTTATCCTTAAGTTTTCTGATTACAAAACCGCTTTTTAGCAAGATCCTTACATTCCAAAAATTGTATGGGGATACGGTTGCGCAGATATGATAGTGTGTGTTCTGTTCCTTCAACAGACGCAATGCGTGACGGTTCATCTTAGACGCCAGCGCATTGCCGCGAAAGGTGGGATGAACGCAAACCATCTGAAGATTGGCAACCCTGGACAGCTCCTTGTCGGGAATGCCAATATCGATTCCTAAGTTCCATTCAGCATCCTGGCTGTCCGGGTAGTATACATTTCTAAATGCGACCAGGCGTTTTCCAGCAAAAATACCCATAATAAAGCCTTTCGGGCCGATATGTTCCTTCATAAAATCGTATGAAAAGGCTTGCAGCATATCCTGGCGGCTCAGATTTTGAACGATGATCTCCTGTAAATCCATAATTTGGGGCATGTAGCTTTCATCAAGAAATGTCATTGAATATTCTACTTCTTGGGCTCCGGAATCTTCGAGTTTTTCCTCTATCATTCCGGTTTCCAGCAATTGTCTCGTTTCCATAGTGCCCCCTTTCTGAATACATCGCAAAATAAATGAAATGATTTTATGCGTTCAGGTTGTGGGTTATCTCAGGTCGCCGGTTAATTATTTTTGCAGGATCTCGTCATAAACTTCATCAGCCGCCCCCAAAATATCCACAGCCGGGTCAAAGCCGATAATTTGAGCTGCTTTAAGGTTGATGGCGATTCGGGGAGGATCTTTAAAGACCTGTTCCAAGTTCCGCACTTTAGCGCCGTTGAATACTTTGGCGATCGTTTCAGCGTGGAAAAGGGCAATATACTTGAAGCCCGCCCGGGCAATACTTAAAAGCACACCATGCTTGACTTCTCTGGTGCCTACCTGGCTGAAAGTTGGAACCTTGTGTTTATTAAGAGGCGCCAGTAGTCTTGGCATACTTGCCAGCGTAACACCTCTGTGATTCGTAAAATAGAAAGCATCAATTTTGGGTGCCAGCTTGGTTATACATTTGAGTACGGCCCTCTTCGCTTCTTTCTTGGAAATATTTGAAAAGGGCGCGTTGCATGCAAAAATCTTATAATTCAACTCTTTAGACAGCTTTTCAACATCATCGATGGCCGCATAGGTTCGGCCGTCAAGCGTATTCATCTCATAGACAATACCCAGTTTGGTAAATCCGATGATTTCATGAAAAATACGCATTTGTCTCTCGTAACGGGTGGGGTCAACGCGTGCATTCACGTGGTCGTAACCTGAATCTTCTGCGCTTTTGATAATTTTTGAGCGCAGAGGATCGCTGGTTGACATGACGATAGTGGTTACTGAATGTTCGTTGTTTACAAGATCCTGGCCGGCTTTGGTTCCCATTGCAAGCATCAAATCGACATCTTTTTTGTTCTTGAGGCGGTCTAAAACGAGCCTTTTTGTATTGGCGCGTATGGCATCATCCCAATTGTTGGACCAGTAGGCATCGGGTATAAACCGTAAATAATCGCTTTTGACATTTTTTGTTATCCAGGCCCACAACTCACGCGTGTCGGTGTCATCCGCTGCAAAGGGAAATTGCGCCTTTTGCACCCAGCCGAGTTCTGCAAATGCATTGATTAACGCCTTTAAATTGAGCGGATAATTAATATATGGTCCTCCTTCATAGTAGCCGATCCGCCATTTCTTGCCATTATTGGTCGTAGGGGTAGTCGGATAATCGCCTTTGGCACCCGCATAAAGGTTTCCGGCGCCGACCATGAGAAAAACGAGCGTGATGCTGAGCATTTTAATCCTGAAATTCATGTCTGTCTCCAATTTAAGTTCAAGGCTGAATCCGAATTGCGGTAAACGTTATATAAGACCAGGTTCAGCAGTGTACCTTAGGTGGCTTATATTGTTAATTATATTTAGTACTATGCAAGGTAATCGTAAACAATACAACACTTATTTGTCAAGAATGATTCAGAAAGCAAGATTGAAGTTTGTAATTGCATATGATACTTAGGGTTAGGCAAAACTTGCTTAAATACGATTTTATTATGATTTGATAATACCCCATCCTCATTCGTCGGATTGTGTGCTACAATAAGAATAGTTTAAAAAACACTTGACAAGCAAACAGCACTTTTACGAAAATATTACACAATATCCCGCCATTAGCATTTGCGGCATCGTTTATTTTTTTTATAGAGGTCCCCATCTTTGCCCTCAGGGGCACTTGAATACGCTCTACCGCAAAACAAACCGGGACGAAGGAGGAACCGATGAGATCAATCGACAAGGAAGAAGTCATAAGGATCAGCAGGAGTCGCGCGATTCTGGAAACCGAACTGTGCAAACGGATGTATTTTGTTTTCGACAGCTCGCCCATCATCACACAACTTCGGGACTTGGTCGCCCTCGCGATCGAGCAGATTTGTGCACTCGGACTGGCCAACACAGGCAGCTCCGAGTTGCTCTGGAACAATGCCATCAAGATAGCAGGCAACAACCTCGCCATATGGCCAAAGTACGCGGGCACCACAAGCATGCTGACCGTGAAGAACCTCATCAAAGTGTTCAATAAGTCCGATCAGTGGACCGCTTCAGACTGTGGGGACCTCATGCGCCTCTTCGGCGGTATCATTGAGGACGAGACACTCCAGACCCGCGGACTCGTGGGCAAAGCCGTCGAGGACTTTCGTAAGGAGCAGCGAGTAGGCCCGGGGTTTGGTGGTGACCAGCGATCCCGGAGAGGGGGGGGGTATGCTCCTAATCTTCCGCACATCGAGGCCGCGCACAACGCAGCGCTTGAATTCAAGCGCGCCAAAGGCTTTTCCGGATTCTCGAAAATTACATTGAACGATAACAGCACGGTCAAGAAGATCGACTCCACCTTCGGCCTCGCCGAAGGTTGCGATATTTCCGGAACTACCGCCGACGCGCTTTTCTTTTTTCGCCACGTCAACGCTTTTATCGATGGCTTGCCGGAGATGATCCCTGATGAATTGCTGCCGGTAATCCAGTTACTCCCCATGGCGACCATGGCTTCACAGGGACACCACACAATCCTCGAATGCGGGCTCACTCTCACACTGAATAATATCATCGATTACCGCATTGGTTTCTACACGACGCTGATGCCGACAGGAAGCACCAACGGAACGCTCCAGGGGATCTTCAACGCCGCGGAGATGGATATGAGGAACCAACACATTCTCTGCTTTTGGGAAAATGGTGAGTTGCAGGGGATTCATTACGACACTCCTGAGGAACTCAACTTACTCAAAGCGGCGTCCCTCACCAACGAAACATTTCGTTCTCAATTCGTATCGCTGCCGCTCAAGCCGTCGAAGACCCAGCTTTTTGCTGTGCCGAGTCTCTCCAATCTTCCCAATTGACCCTGAGGGATGCGCCAGGACGGCAACGGAGCCCTCCCGGCGCCGGGGGCGCACGTGTCAGACGACCTCAACGGCGGTCTCGTCCCACTTCATGATATTGGTGACAATGGCGTTGTTGGTAAAAGTTGATATGTTTAGATGCTCAGGAGAAATTTCGTCGATCTTTCACCAACGCCCCTACTGGATGATGCAACTTCTATATCGGCTTACTTACATTTTGCCTTCCTCTTGGTTGCCGGCATCATCCCGGGGTTCTTCAGCTTCAGCTTTATCCTCTTTAATGC
>NZ_JAZFTO010000068.1:0-4012 GCF_036446775.1 Candidatus Desulfatibia sp. | reverse complement strand
AATGGTGATAGTCTAATGATAAACATAACATTTCCTGACGGCAATATAAAGACTTTTGAGAATAATCCAACAGGGTTGGATATAGCCAAAAGCATTTCCGAGGGTCTGGCGCGTGATTGCGTTGCCATGGAGCTAAACGACAAGATTGTCGATTTAAAAACGCAAATCACCGGTGACTCCAAAATCAGACTGATCACGACCCGGGACGCGGAAGGGCTTGAGATTATGCGCCACAGCGCAGCGCATGTTATGGCCGATGCTGTGCTGCGTCTTTACCAGGATGCCAAACTGACTATCGGTCCCGTTGTGGAAGACGGCTTCTATTATGACATCGACATGCAGCCTCTTTCCAAAGACGATTTTCCGAAAATCGAGGCCGAAATTAAAAAAATCATCAAAGCCAAAATGCCTTTTGAACGTACCGAGGTTTCAAAATCCGAAGCAATGAAATTTTATAAAAACGAGCCCTATAAACTTGAATTAATTTCGGAACTCCAAGATGAAACCATATCGCTATACAAGCACGGCGACTTTACGGATTTGTGCCGCGGACCGCATGTCCCCCATACCGGGCTTATCAAAGCCTTTAAGCTTACGAAAGTGTCCGGCGCTTACTGGCGTGCCGACCAGAAGAAGGCCCAGCTCCAGAGAATTTACGGCACGGCCTTTTTCAATAAAAAAGAATTGAAAGCATACCTCCACTTTATTGAAGAGGCCCAAAAGAGAAACCACCGCAAAATCGGTCAAGCTCTCGATCTTTTCAGCTTTCACGATGAAGCTCCCGGAATGCCGTTTTTTCATGCCAAGGGGATAAGCATCTGGAACTGCCTGCTCGATTACTGGCGCCTTGAACACCGGACAGCAGGCTATGTGGAAATAAAAACCCCGATCATGCTCCAGCGCAGTCTGTGGGAAAAAAGCGGTCACTGGGAAAATTATCGCGAAAATATGTACACCGCCATGGTAGACGAGGATGAGTATGCCATTAAGCCCATGAACTGCCCCGGCGGAATGCTCCTGTTCGGCAGGAGGCCCCACTCTTACAGGGAGCTGCCGGTCCGGGCTGCAGAAATCGGTCTGGTACATCGCCACGAATTAAGCGGCGTGCTGGCCGGACTCTTCAGGGTACGAGCCTTTCATCAGGACGATGCCCACATTTTCATGACGCCTGACCAGATAGAAAATGAAATTCTGGGGGTGTTAAAACTGACGGAACGGATTTACAGTACCTTTGGCCTCGGGTTTCATTTGGAACTTTCAACCCGACCTGAAAAGTCTATTGGAACCGATGAGCAGTGGGAAACTACCACACAAGGTTTAAAAGCAGCCTTAGACACTTACGGCCGTGATTATAAAATCAACGAAGGTGACGGCGCCTTTTATGGTCCCAAGATTGATGCGCACATCAAAGATGCCCTCAGCCGAACCTGGCAATGCGGTACGATCCAACTCGATATGTCGCTGCCGGAACGCTTTAACCTTGCATATATTGACAGGAACAATGAAAAACAACGCCCGTTCATGATCCACAGGGTTATTTACGGCTCCATTGAGCGGTTTTTCGGGATCCTGGTGGAACACTTTGCCGGAAAATTTCCTTTATGGATGGCTCCGGTACAAATTGCATTACTGGCCATCAACGACGATCTTGTACCTTACGCCGGACAGGTGCAACAGACTCTTGAAGACGCAGGCCTGCGCACAGAAGTAGACCGCCGCACCGAGAGCCTGAACAAAAAAATTCGTGATGCCCAGCTTGGCAACATTCCACTTATCCTGACCATCGGCAATAAGGAAAAGGAATCCGGCAACCTTTCCGCAAGAACCTTGGACGGCAAGGTCCGATTCGGAATCAGCCAGGAAAACTTTTTAAACAGGGTGCAAGACCATATCCGACATAGAAAGCTGGACCTTAATATTTTTGATGATTAGAAGCCTCGTGACGTTTACGGAAATAACTTTAACGTTTATAAACATGGATTCAATTTTTGTTACAGATCCTGGATGCTGGTCGCTGGATACTGGATAAACAGCAAGCAATAAAATCTCTATCCATCCAGAATCAAGTATCGAGCATCAAGCATCTGGTACGCCATAAGAGTGCTAAGATCATTCATCATAATGTTACATCTTCCAAACGAATTCTCGACCAGGTATAGACTTATGGCAGACAATGCAGGCGTTACTACCCACAGGATAAAATGGTGTGACTTGCGCTGTGAATATGCCGGCTTCGCCAAACTGGATGCTTTAGATGGAAGCTGTCGAACCTTTCAATCCCTCTGGTGCGAAAAACTGAAAAAACATGTAACTAAAAACTCGCCCTGTGAAAACACGTTCGGAGAAAGACGACCAACCACCGGGTTGTAACGAGCTCGTCACGGATTGCGGGCTAATACGAATATTTCATTGGAACCAGAAGCTTTTAATGTTGTGTGCTTTGTGCTTTAATCCATAACGGGTCTGGGCAGCACCTTGGCGCGTTCGGCAATCTCGGGGACTTTGTGCTCCCACTCGATCGCCATCATGTGCACGCCGTGCACACCCTCCATCTCCTTGAACTCTTCAATTTGCTCACAGGCGATCTTGATGCCCTCATCAGCCGCCTTCTTCTTGTCAACGCCCTTCAAACGGTCGATCATCTCTTCCGGAACTTCTATGCCCGGAACTCTCTTTTGCATGTACCGGGCCATGCCAACGTTCTTCATGGGAGTCAAGCCCGCTAAAATGTAAGCCTTCTCCGTTAAACCCATGTCATTGGCACGCTTCATAAACTCACGAAACTTATCCATGTTGTAAATACACTGCGTCTGGATAAAATCGACCCCGGCCTCGATCTTTTTGGCCAAGCGGTGCACGCGCCAATCAAACGGATCCGCAAACGGATTGACCGCCGCTCCAATAAATATCCGCGGCGGATCCTTAATCTCGGTGCCCGCCTGAAACTTGCCCTCATCGCGCATCGTCTTGACCATGTTGATCAGCTGCATCGAATCAATATCAAAAACGCCCATGGCATCCGGATGATCGCCAAACTGGCAGTGATCGCCCGTTAAACACAACATGTTACGCACACCGTGGGCATAGACACCCAAAATGTCGGCCTGCATCGCCAAGCGGTTGCGGTCGCGGCACACCATCTGAAAATTAGGCTCCAAACCCTCCTTAATCAATATCAGACACGCCGCCCAGCTTGCCATCCGTACCACCGCCGTCTGATTGTCGGTAATGTTGACCGCATCCACCATACCTTTCAAATACTGGCACTTGTGGACAACCTCCTCAACCGTGGTACCCCGCGGCGGACCCAACTCACCGGTAAATGCAAAATGACCGGCCTTTAACACCTTCTCCAAATTGCTCCCTGACTTCATACCGTTATCTGTACTCATAGCAAACCCCATCCCTATAAAAGTTAACTGAATCGTACTTAATTTGGTAAATTCAAGGCTCCTGACCTGGCGTAAATTCAGATTCAACATATTTTAATGAAGAATCCACACCTTGGGAGCATATAAAAGATGAACGTCGAACATCGAACATCGAACGTTGAACATCGAATAATGCATTCTACCATTTATAATAAAGACAAAGCGACACGCGGCGCAAGCGCCTGCGCGGCGCGAGCGCCTTCCACATTCGACGTTCAACGTTGAACGTTCGATGTTCGATGTTCAAATTGTTGCATCTGAAATTACGACTAAATCTTCATATCACGTTAAAATTTGGAATAGGGAAAACTGATAACCGATAACCGATAACTGACATTCGTGCCTTAGTGCCTTGGTGGCGGAAATGTTATCAACTCTGAAGTTTGTGGCGCAGCACATCAAGTGCCGCTATGGCAAAGATCTTTTTTTTCATCAGCCGATTGCCAAACGAAAAATGAAACCGGTACGCTTCCGCAGAACTGTCTGTGGCCAGGCCGATACAAACCGTTCCAACCGGTTTGACGGCACTTCCGCCGTCAGGTCCGGCAATACCGCTGGTGGCCAGGCCGTAAGTTGCTCCC